>JAFYCQ010000143.1 GCA_017539635.1 Oscillospiraceae bacterium | reverse complement strand
TACTAGGGACAGCGCCGATAAGCTGCCCGCGGCGGCAGACAAGCCCTCGGACAAGTGACCTCCGCCCGCCGGGGACCCCGGTTTGCCCTTGGCTGAAAATCAGAGAGCGAGAAGTGTTTTCGACCACGCCGCAGCGTCAGAAAACATGCCAGCGGCATGTTTTTAGCGGAGGCCGCAGCGGCTATGCCGCGAGGAGAAAACGAAAATCGTTTGAACATCTTTTTCGCGTCTGCGCATGCAAACTATGCGAGGCTTTGTTTACAGTCTGAAAGGAGCCGCGGCAAACCGCGGCTCCTTTGCGTCTTTCAGCAGTTTATCAGCTCCGCCAGCCTCCGGGCGTGGCTCTGGTTGTGTATCAGCCGTCCGGCCGAGCGGGCCCTTAAATACCGCACCGCCTCCGAGCGGTCCACCGCCATGCGGTAGAGGGGCTTTTCGGCAATCTTTTCATCCGGAAGATAGATGATCTCCCGGTGTATGCCCATGGCCTCCGTCGCCTCCTCCAGCTTCATGAGGAAAAGCTCCTTCGGCTCGGAAAAGCGGTAGATATACGTGGCGGCGTCCTCGTCGGTGAGAAACTCCAGGGCGCATACGCCGGGGCCGAAGGCGGCGTTCCAGTACTGCTCCGGCCTCTCGGTCCGGAAAAGTCCCTTTTCCGTAAAGGGCTCCTTTAAAGGCAGCGCAGATAACGCCTTCTGCCGCTGCTTTTTCACCTGGGCGGCGCATTTTTCCGCCCGCTGGAAGAAGGGCATTGTGTCGTAGCCCATTTTGCCAACGGTGCAGCACAAGCCGGAGCGGAGAGACAGCGTCAGCTTATAGCCCTCTGCCTCCAGCTTTTCGGTAAAGCAAAGGGGAAGGCGCAGGGACTTTTTGCCGGGGGGCAGGATGCACACGGCGTCCGGGTAAAGGGCGATATTCCCCCTGCCGGTTTCCCCGGGTATCTCATACTCACCCTCGCACAGCATAAGCTGCTCCTCCTCCACGAAAAGCGCCTGGAGGCTGCGTTTGCCGTAGAGGTCCGACAACTCCTCCCAGAAGCCGTCGAAGGAAAACCCCAGCATGGATACCTCGATCTGCTCGCCTCCGAGGGTGTCTATCATCACTCTGTGGTTTACCGGGCGGAAAGACTCAACGTCCGCGTAGTCCAGGAATCGGCTGCCCAGCCTTATCCCCTCTTCCTCAACGGACAGCTCCGTGTCGGCGCCCAGAGCGCGTCCCGTGTATTTCATCAGAGCTTGTTTCCGCAGTTGCCGCAGAACTTCATGCCCGGCTCGTTCTCAAAGCCGCAGCCGGGGCACTTGCCGCTCTTCTCCATGGGAGAGCCGCATTCCCCGCAGAATTTAAGGCCCAGGGCCACCTCCGCCCCGCAGTTGGGGCAGCGCTGAGTGCCTAACGGCGTGCCGCAGGCGCTGCAGAATTTACCGTTTCCGGCGGGCTTTCCGCAGTTGGGGCAGACGGTGGTCCGCGCCTCTATCTTTCCCTGCCAGACAGTGGCCGTCTCGGCGGCCTCGTCAATATTTCTGCGCATGGCCTGGTTGCGGGCCTGGGCTACATAGCTGGCCTCTCTGGGGGCGCAGCTTATGCAGAGTCCCTCGTCCGAATTCCAGCAATCGTCGCAGACCCAGCTGTTGCAGGAGGGACACTTGCGGAACCGGGGACGGACCTCCTCCTGAGCGTCGTCAAAGGCCTTTTCATATTCCCTGCGCCACTCGGGAGACTGGTCGTTCAGGCGGTCGCCCAAAAGGCTGCTGCCCCGCTCCAGAGCCCAGCCGAGGTCGCTGGCCTTGCCGCCCAAAAAGCCGCCGAGAGTGGAAGCGAGCCGCCCCACCCGCTCGGACTTCTGCCGCTGTCCGTAGGTGCTGGACTGGGCAAAGGTGCTCTTGAAGCCGTTGCCGCAGCAGTCGCAGTAGAACTCGAACTGGAACCCCGCGTCCGTGGACAGATCGTTGTGGTTGCGTGTAAAAGAGTGCAGCATTGACGTGGCCTCCTTTTTAAATAATTTTCTCCTATTCATATAGTATCAAATGTCTTTATCGATTGCAAGAAAAAGATATTTGGATTGATATTTCCGGAAAACAGTGCTATAATATTTTAAACTATTTTCGATAGTCGGCATATCTTTATTAAAGGAACGTGATACTATGAAAAAGAATCTGAAACGCACACTTGCCTTCATCTTGGTCATTGTACTCATGACAGCGCTGTGCGCCTCGGCCTTTGCCGTGGGCGAGGACGAATTAGAGTACAACACTTATGATGAATACGAAGAGCCCGTTGTCGTCGTACTGTCACCCAGCTATGTGACCATGCAGGTCAAGGACAAAACGACTCTGACCGCCTATGTGGAAGGCGATGGCGCGGGGGCCAGATATGAATGGCGCAGCTCCAACCCCGGCGCCGTCTCCGTTTCGGGCTCCGGAAAATCGGCCACAATAACGGCAGTTTCCGCCGGCCATGCTGAAGTAATGCTCACCGTTACCAGCGCTGACGGCCTCCGTTCTGATTATGACTATGCCGAAGTTGACGTCAGTGCCGCTTACTCCCCCGTTTCCGTAAGCGGCGGCACGAGCCTTACCCTGGACGAAGGCGCTGAACAAAAGATCACCGCCGGCGTTTCCGGCGGCAGCGGCAGCTATGTATATGAATGGGAGACCGACGGCAGCGGCGTTATCAACGTGACGGATACCATGAG
>JAFYCQ010000142.1 GCA_017539635.1 Oscillospiraceae bacterium | reverse complement strand
CTCATACAGGAACGTCGGGTGCACGTAAGTGGTCACCCCGTCGGGCGTCGTCAGCCCCATGCGCAGGAAAAAGCTGTCCACGTTGGCGGAAATGCCGTAGGCCTCACGGTTTATAAAGTTGCCCCACCGGCCGAATATCTGCCCGATTATGACTCCGAAGGCGCCCACGTCCAGGGCGGTGCCGATCTTGACCTTTCTTACCTTCGCGCTCAGAATGAGTCCGATTATACCGAATATGACGCCGCCGTAGATCGCCAGGCCTCCGTTCCGCACGTTCAGGCAGTTTTTGATAAACTCCCCGAAGGTGTCTGCCCGGAAGCTGTCAAAGTTGAAAACGATGTAGTACAGCCTCGCCCCTATGATGCCCAGAGGGACGGCGAAGATTATCATTGTGTAAATGTCATCCTCTTCAAGGCCGAAGACCTTTCTCCTTTTCAGAAGGTACAGGGCGGCCACGATGAAGCCCAAGGCTATTATAAGCCCGTACCAGTAGATTTTAAAGCCGAAAATCTCAAGATACCGCTGGGGATTGAGTACGAATCCGTCCCCCAATATGGGGAAGGTGATGGCAGTGTCGGACATCTCGTCTCCCCCTCACTTTTCAATGATATGCAGCGCCAGATTTTCAGGGCGCAGGTTTTCTCTTATAAAGTCGTTCACGTCCTCTGCCGTCACGGAGCGCAGGACCGGTATCTCGGAGAGAGCGTCGTAGCCGTTAAAGCACCCTCTCGCCATGCCGACGCAGACGGACTCCGGAGAATCCAGGCCGCGGAGGTTCTCGCCCAGGGCCGCCCTTTTTACCCGTTCAAGGAGCTTTTCGTCGCAGCCCGATGATGCCGCTTTCTCAAGCTCCCGGCTTATCTCGTCGAAAACCGCCTCGGGAGAGGCGCTCTCTCCTCCGAAAAGGGTGTGGGAGACACCGGCAGCGGCGTCCATTTCCGCGAAAAAGCCGGAATTTATCAGACCCTTTTCATAAAGGGAGACATACAGGGGCGAAGACGTGCCCATGAGCACCTTGAGAGCCAAATCTCCCACAACGCTCTGGCGCAGAAGCGCCTGCCCCCGGGCCTTTTTCGCTCTCGCCCCGGCCATGAATACGGGCATGCCCACCTCCATTTTTACGGTGCTCCGTTTTTCAAAGGGTGCAGGGCCATTGTCGTTTCCGTGATCCTTTACGGGCTTTTCCCCGTAGGCAGCAGGCAGCAGCTCTTCCGCCGTTTTCGCCACCTTTTCGGCGTCCACGTCCCCCGCTACGCACAGCGCCATGTTGGAGGGGTTATAAAACACCTTGTGGCAGTCGTAAAGGGTATCGGTGGTTATCTCGGCAATGCTCTCCACCGTTCCGGCCACGCTGTCTCTTATGGGGTTGTCCCTGTAAAGGAGCTTCATAAGGCCGTAATACTGTACGCTGCCGGGGTCGTCCTCGGTCATCCTTATCTCCTGGCCGATTATCCCCTGCTCCTTCTGAACGCTCTGCTCAGTAAAATACGGTATGGAGACAAATTTCAAAAGCGTTTCAAGATTTTCCTGAAAACCGCCGGTGCTGGAAAAATGGTAGGCGGTCATATCCGAGGAGGTAAAGGCGTTGGGAGAGGCGCCGTTTTCCGAGAGGACGCTGAGAGCGTCCCGCCCGTCCTTCATGTCGAACATCTTGTGCTCCAGAAAATGCGCTACTCCCGCCGGGGTGTCGCGCCAGACGCCCTCGAGCCTGAATCTCCTGTCCGCCCCGCCGTAGTCCGTGGCGAAAAGGGCGAAGGTCTTTTTGAAGCCTGTCTTGGGAACGACGATGACCGTAAGGCCGTTATTCAGCGTCTCGGTAAAGACCTTTTCCCCAATGGCCGGGTACTCCTTAAGCCTCACTGTCCTCGCCTCCCTTCAGAAAATAAACGGCGTCTGCCTTTATGCCGGAGGCGGCTTTAAGCACATCCTCCTTCGTGACTATGGAGACCAGCGCCGCCATGTCCTCCTGGCTGCGCTCAACGCCCGTCTGGGTGCAGTCCAGATACCACCCCTCCAGGGCGTAGAGGCTGTCGCCGCCGCTCCTGTAGGCGTTTATAAGCTCTTTCTTGGCGCTTTCCAGCTCAGCCTCCGTAAAGTCTCCTGCTTTGACAGCCTCAAGCTGCCCGGTAATTGCGGAGACGGCCTTTTCGTAATTTGCCGGGTCGATGCCGGAGGACACCAGCATGATCCCCTTGTGCTTGTCTATTCTGGAGCCCGCGTAATAGCAGAGGGACAGCTTCTCCCGGACGTTCCGGAAGAGCTTGGAGGTGACGCAGCCGCCGAAAACGCCGTTCATCACGGCCAGCGCGGCGTAATTGGGGCTTTTCATGGCATCCCCCAGCCGGTAGCCCATGGAAAGCTTCCCCTGGGCGACCTCCAGAGTCTCGGTAAACTCCCTGACATCCTTTCCCTTGGGCTCCGTAAGCACCAGGTTTTCCGGCAGGGCTCCCCCGGCGCCCCGCGGCAGCGCTGCAAGGGACTCGACAGCAGCCATTTCCACCCGCTCCAACGAGGCGCTGCCGCAGTAGAATACCTCCACGTCGGCCTCGGGGAGTATCTCCCGGTATCTCTTCGTGGCGGTGTAAACGGTTATCTTCTCCACGTCGTTAAGATGTCCCAGAGAGGGGACGGCGTAGGCTTCTCCCTGGCACATGAGCTCTATGAGACGCATGTCGGCGTATCTCCGCCTGTCGTTTACGATGGAGCGGATCTCCTCGGAAAGCTTTTCCCGCTCCCCCTCAACATACTCCGCTTTGAGTCTCCCGCCGGCTGTTGCCGGGGAAATGAGCATTTCCCCGGTGAGGGCTATGACGTCCTCCAAAATCTTTTCCGGCACGAAGGCGTCGTCGGCGAAAAACGCCGCCAGGCCCACTATCTGCCGTTCCCCGATCTTCCTTACGGTGGGCTCTATTTTAGCCCCGTAGAGCATGTCCAGCCGGGCGGCTATGGCATCCATAGTGGGTGCGCCCGAGGTGCCCCGGCGCAGTATTTTTGGCAGGACGGCATTTAGTGCCGCCTCGCTTTTATTCAACGGGGTGACGAGGTTTACGGTGTATATTCCGGATTTGAACTTTTCCGCCGGCACCCAGGTGAGGTAAACCCTCGGCATTATCTCTTTTCTGAAAACAGGCTGCATCTGCAAATTCTCCTGACCGGTAGTCTTTTTTGTTAATCATTGTTTATTTATTATACTACATAAATCCTGTTTTTTAAAATTAATTATTTGTAAACTCGCCGATTTCCCCGATTATTGAAACCTTGATCCTGTAACCCATATATTCCGCCTCATATCCCTCCCAGCCATGGGGCAGGCTGGGCCTTACGGTGAGATCTCCGTTTTCCATGCGGATGCCCAGCATCTCCTCCAAAGCCGTTCTGATTATCCACCCCGCCGACCCGGTGTACCAGGTCCAGCCGCCCCGGCCGAAAACGCCTTCACCGGTGTAAACGTCCGCCGCGGCGGCGTAGGGCTCAGTCTTGTAAACGCTCTCATCCCGGCCTCCCGGCAGGCAGGAGCGCAGCACGTCAAATCCTGCCCCCGCCTCCCCCACGCGGAAAAGCGCCATGGAAAGCCACGCTGCGGCATGGGTGTACTGCCCGCCGTTTTCCCGAAAACCCGGGGCGTAGTCCGAGATATACCCGGGGCTCTCCCCGGCCCCGTCGAAGGGCGGGTCGAAAAGCTCCGTCACGTTGTCCCGGTAAAGCTCCCTGAGGGCGGTCATAAGGGCGGTTTTCGTCTTTTTCGCGTCCGCCCCGGCGAAGGCGGCAAAGCTCTGGGCCACGGAGTCTATTTTGCACTCCCGGTTCTTTTCGGCCCCCAGAGCCTTTCCGCTGTCAAAAAAGCCCCGGAGGAACCTGTCGTGGTCAAAGGCGCTCTCACCGGCAAAAACAAGCCCGTCTGCCTCCGAGGAAAATTCCTCTGCCAGGGCAATGTCTCCTGTTTTTCGCAGGACCTCCGCCATTTTCCGCAGTACGATACTCAAAAACCAGGTGAGCCAGACGCTCTCGCCCTTTCCCTTTTCGCCCACGGCTGAAAAGCCGTCGTTCCAGTCCCCCGTGCCCATGAGGCACAGGCCGTGCTCTCCCCGCCCTCTGATAACGGCAAGGCGGCAGGCTCTTAAGGCGTGTTCCAGAAGCGTCCCGGTCTCTCCCGTTTCCGCCTCCTCATATCTGTCCCGCTCATTCGGAGACAGCGTCGGCGATTTGAGAAATGGTACTTCTTCAGAGAGAACGCCGTAGTCCCCCGTGACCTCCAGATACCGGCACATGGCCCAGGGCAGCCACAGAAGATCGTCGGACACTCTGGTCCTTACCCCCTTTTTCCCGCCGGGATTTGCGTGCCACCAGTGCAGCACGTCACCCTCCTCATACTGGGCGGAGGCGGCCCTTAAAAGATGCTCCCGGCACACCTCCGGCATAAAGGGGCAGAGGGAGGAAACGTCCTGCAGCTGATCCCGGAAACCCCAGGCCCCTCCGGACTGGTAGAGGCTGGCCCTGCCGAGATACCGGCAGGTGTAAGTCTAGTAGATCCCCCAGCCGTTAATATAGTCGTCCAGTTTGCTTTCCGGCGTTTTTATCCGCACCGCCCCGGTTATCCGCTTCCAGTATGAAACGGTCTCCTCAAAGGCCCCGTCAGCGTCAAAAGCCTCAAAGCCTGTGCCGGAAAGTACGGTCTGGTTTTTTGGCGGCAGGGAAAGGCGTATAAACTCTTCCCCGCCCTCCCGGGACAGCATCTCAAAATCCTCCCCGGTCTCAGTAACAAAGGGCGCGGGAAATTCCCGGCGGCAGGGGTTTTCGGCAACGACACGTTTTCCCTCCCGCCGAATGATCAGCGGCGACGCTTCCCCGTTCCCCAGGGCGAGGCGCAAAGAATAAACAAGCCTTGCCCCGGTCAGGTCCCCCTCAGCCTCGATTTTCAACACCCGGACGTCCTTTTCCGGGGGCACGAAGGCCAGAAGCTTCGTCCTGAAAACTCCGAAGTCCTTCTCCCAGGAAGCCCAGCCGAAGCCGTAGGTCACCCGGCATAAAAAGCCGTCCTCCCGGGCAAAAAGCGAGGCTGTCCTGCCGTTTGCCGCGACACGGATATCCTCCGCCCCGCATGTTTTCAGATGGTCGTTTTCCCAGGGGCTTATTCTCCCCTCCCGGGCATTTTCGTACCACATAAAGCCCGTCCCGGCGTCGGTCGTGAGAAATCCCATACGCCCGTTTGCAAGAACGTGCTGCCAGGCCGTTTCCGGCAGCGCACCGCACACCGTGAAGGAGAATGAGCCG
>JAFYCQ010000141.1 GCA_017539635.1 Oscillospiraceae bacterium | reverse complement strand
CTCCCTCTTCTCGGCCTACATGGTGCCCTATGCCGCCCTTAAAGCCATACCGAGTATAAGCGTTTTCTTCCTCGTCCACGCCATGTGCCTCGTGGGGACGAGGCCCTTCTTCGGCTCCCTGGCGGAAAAAACGGGGCTTTTGAAGGTCTGTCTGCCGGGTGTCCTGCTCTTTACCATACCTCTCGTCATAGTAGCAAAGGGCAATACGCTGACGGTCATGCTCATAGCGGCAGTCCTGGCCGCCGTGACCCACGGGGCCGCCTATCCCACTTTACAGGCCATGTGTATGAAGGCCGAGCCTCTGGAGAAAAGCGGAGTTTCCAGCAACACCGTCTATCTCGGCATAGATTTAGGGTATTTTTTAGGGCCTCTCATCGGCAGTGCGGTGTATTCCGCTTACAGCTACGAGACCATGTACGCATCGGCCGTTATCCCCTGTTTCGCGGCGGCTGCGATACTTGTCATTTTCTGGCCCCGGCTCAACAAAAGACATGAGGAAATCGCCTCTGTTTTGCCCGATAAGGACGTTTGTACGACAGTCTGAAACCCTTGCGGCACAAGGGTTTCAGACTGTTTTGACCCGTTTTTTTGCCTGTTTTTGTTGACAAAGCGAATACAATGTGTTACAATTTGGATACTTGTGACCCATTTTTTCGCAGGAGGAGGAGCTTATGGCAGCATCGAAAAAAGCCGAATATCTCGAGTATAAAGGCCGTCCTCTGCGGAGAAAAGACAACCTTATTTACTACGGCAGCATGGCTGATAAATACATCATCATGCTCCAGGTCACCGATACGAAGAAGGTCGGAGATCTGGACGTCGCCACCCGCGTTGTGGCGCAGCTCCAGCTCACCGACCCGGACATCAAGTCCCGTGACAGAGTAGTGAAGAAAACGGAAAAGGAAAGTCTTTACGACGCTCTGGACGTGGCTACCGTCTGGCTCGAAAGAGCTCTCGCAAAATAATCGCGAATCCGGAGGATACCTTATGAATAAACCCAGGAAGCTTTTGTTTTTAATACTGACAGTGATTTTAGTCTGCATTGCCTTTGCCGTAACCGCCTCCGCCGACAACGGAGAGATCTGCTACGGAGCCGCCACCGTTTCCGCCACCCAGCTCAACATCAGAAGCGGCCCCAGCACCGAAAAGACCATTTTAGGCACCGCCAATGACAAATCCATACTTGTTATTATAGAAAAGACAAACGACGACTGGTACAGAGTAAACTACTACGGCACGGTGGGTTACGTCAAAGCGGATTACCTCACCAACATCCTTACGGCGGAAAACTTCTCCGCCGCCGGCAGCATAAGCAAGACTGACGTGCGCCTCCGCAAGACCTTCAATGCGGAGAGCGATATAATTGCGACCTTCCAGCCCGGCAAGAGCGTCGAGGTCATCGGCATCAACACCGGCTGGTATAAAGTAGTGGCGGACGGCAACACCGGCTACATACGCTCCGACCTCATGGAGATCGTGGGCCCCGGCCCCAACACCCCCGCCCCCGTGACCAAGAGTCTCGGCAGGCAGATTGCAGACTATGCCCTCCAGTTCGAGGGGTACAGGTACATTTACGGCGAGGAATCCCCCTCCACCGGCTTTGACTGCTCCGGCCTTGTCTGGTATGTATATAAGCAGTTCGGCTACACGGTGGAGCGCACCGCCTCCGCCCAGTACCGCACCGCGGGCTACAGCGTATCCAAGTCCGAGCTCCAGCCCGGAGACCTGGTGTTCTTCTCCAACAACGGCGGATATTCCGTGACCCACGTGGGCATTTACATAGGCGACAACCAGTTCGTCCACGCCTCCACCTCCGACACCGGCGTTATCATCAGCAGCCTCGGCAGCGATTACTACACCCGTGTCTGGTACGGTGCAAAGCGCATTGTGTGATATTTTGAATAAAACTAAAAACCGCAGCATTTTTTGCTGCGGTTTTTTGATAAGGGAGACAGAAAAATGAAAAAACCTATCCTCGTAATAATGGCCGCCGGAATGGGCAGCCGCTTCGGCGGCTTAAAGCAGATGACCGCCGTGGACGACGGCGGGCGCGTAATCATGGACTTTTCCGTTTACGACGCGGCAAAGGCCGGCTTCGGCAGGGCCGTCATCGTCATAAAGCGGGAAAACGAGGCGGATTTCCGCCGCCTTGTGGGAGAGCGCATCGAAAAGCTCCTGCCCGTCACTTACGCATATCAGGAGCTGGACAGTCTGCCTGACGGCTTTTCCGTGCCTGAGGGGAGAAAAAAGCCCTGGGGCACTGCCCACGCCGTCCTTTCCGCCGCCGATCAGATAGACGCCCCCTTTGCCGTCATAAACGCCGACGACTACTACGGCTTCGGCGCCTTTGAGGCGGTGGGGAGATTTCTCTCCGAACCCCGGGGGGAAAACGAGCACGTCATGGCGGGCTTCCTGCTGAAAAACACGCTTACGGAAAACGGCGCCGTGGCCCGGGGCGTCTGTGAAACGGACGAAAAGGGCTATCTCGTCTCCGTAACCGAGCGCACCCACGTTGAAACGCGGCCAAACGGCGCTGCCTACAGCCTTGACGGGGGCAAGACCTTTACGGATATCGACCCCGACACCGTGGTGTCCATGAATTTCTGGGGCTTTTCCACCGGCATCCTATCTGCCTTCAGGGAGGGCTTTACCGATTTTCTCAAAAACAAGCTGCCCGCCGACCCCATGAAGGTGGAATACTTCCTCCCCTCCGTGGTCACCGGCGAGCTTACCAGCGGCCGGGGCACCTGCCGCGTGCTGCCCTGCGCCGAAAAATGGTACGGGGTGACATACAAGGAGGACCTGAAGGGCGTTCAGGATGCCATAGCCCGGCTCGAAAAAGAGGGAAAATACAGCTTTTAAGGGTTGACAACAATATTACGTCACCTTATAATTTAGTGTATTAAATACATTCTATGAGAGGGATGTTTAAACAAAAATGAAAAGAGCAACCAAAAAGAGACTGTTTATAGCGCTTGTCGTCATACTCGTCATAGCGCTGTTCGCAGTCACGGCCTTTGCCGACGGCGCTGAGGAGGCTGAATACGTCAGCAGCTTCTATGCCACGGCCTGGTCCCTGCTGCCGCCTCTGGTGGCCATAATCCTGGCGCTTATCACGAAGGAGGTCTATTCCTCCCT
>JAFYCQ010000140.1 GCA_017539635.1 Oscillospiraceae bacterium | reverse complement strand
GAGATAGCCGCACGGATAGACCTCACATTGCCCAGGGAATGCGTCATCGACATGGAAAAGCTCAGCTTCATGGACTCCTCCGGCATTGCCGTGGTGCTGAAGGCCTACCGGCACATGGAGGAGACCGGCGGGAGACTTATCCTGCGGAACGTCCCTCCCCAGCCCATGCGGGTGCTGGCCGCCGCGGGGATTGACAGACTTGTAAACATGGAGGGAGGTTTACATAATGAAAGAGCTTAACAGCCTGAAAATGGAGTTTCCCAGCCGCTCGGCAAACGAAGCTTTAGCGAGGGCCGCCATCGCCTCTCTCGCTGCCCAGCTGGACCCCACCATCGACGAGCTGGGGGATATAAAGACCGCCGTTTCCGAGGCGGTGACCAACTGCATCGTCCACGCCTACCCCGACTGCATAGGCAAGGTCTGGCTCCGGGGCCGGATATTCGAGGGCGGCACCGTGGAAATAACCGTCCGTGACAGGGGCGTGGGCATCCCGGACGTGGAAGAAGCCCGACGCCCCGCCTTCACCACCGGGGGCGAGGAGCGAAGCGGCATGGGCTTTACCATAATGGAGAGCTTCATGGGCGAGCTTAAGGTGCGCTCGGCTGTCGGCCGGGGCACTGTTGTCACCATGAGAAAGAGACTTTCCGCCCGGCTATGACAGAGAGCCTTTTTACCGCCGCAAAGGAGGGGGACAAGGCCGCCTCCGAGGAGCTTTTGAGTCAAAATTCCGGCCTTATCTGGAGTGTTGCCCGGAGATTTTTCGGCCGGGGCGTGGAGCCGGACGACCTCTTTCAGCTGGGAAGCATAGGCTTTCTAAAGGCTCTCCGGGGCTTTGACGAATCTTACGGCACCCGGTTTTCCACCTACGCAGTCCCGAAGATAGCCGGGGAGATCAGGAGATTTTTACGGGACGACGGCTATGTGAAGGTCAGCCGGAGCGTAAAGGAGCGAGCCGCCAGGATAATGGCGGCCCGCAGTGAATTGGAGCAAAAATTGGGGCGGGAGCCCCGGCTCTCGGAAATCTCAGACGCCACGGGGCTTTCCGCTGAGGACATTGCCCTTTGCGAGACGGCCTCCGCCGCCCCGGAATCCCTGGAAAGCCCGGCGGGAGACGAGGGCATGAGCCTGGCCCAGAAGCTTGGTGATATTACCCAGGAGGAAAAGCTCCTGGAAAACCTGGACCTCAAAAGGGCTGTCTCCGGTCTGCCGGAAACCGAGCGGTCGGTCATACTTCTGCGGTACTGGCGGGGTATGACCCAGGACAAGGCCGCCCGGATAATCGGCATATCCCAGGTGCAGGTGTCCAGGCTTGAAAAGAGGGCGGTGGAAAAGCTGCGGAACAAGCTTTACTGACCGCCCGCTTTTTTCTGTACATCAATATAGTAGTGGGGCTCGGCCATATCCAGCTCGACCTTTGTCACGCCGTTTTCAAGGTCAAAGCCGAAGCTCTGCCGTATTATCTCTATGGCCTCCGTATTCGATACCGACGCGGTCTGCTTTGTGAAGCTCAGCACGCTTCCCAGCTGCGTCACCATGTCGTACCCGTTGCGGTAAGGTGTGCCTTTCCCGCCGAAATAATCCATGCTGGCGGGTTTTTCCATTTCCGCCGTTACCGTCAGGGAACCTCCCGCCGGGACCGTTGCCTCAAAGGTGAGATACATTATCCGCCCCACGCTTCTTGTCTCGGAGAAGATGTCCTCCAGGCTCCCGTGGGCATAACGGTCCTTTGGCGATTCGTTAAGAAGACCGTAATCGTACAGGTATTCCGACGCGAGAGCCGCGAACTCCTCTTTTGAGAGCGTGGAGAGGAGATTTGCGTCCTCCCCGTAAACCACGCTGTCATAGTTTTCGAGATAAACTCCGGCCAGCTTCTCAAATATCTCTCCCAGGACGCACTCATAGCGCAATACCGTCGCCCCGGCGTCCTCAAGCACTTTTTTCTGTGAGCCGTTGGTATAGGCCGTCAGGGTGTAATGGCCTAAGTCCTCACCCAGTACGATGATATACGCGCTCTGTCCGTAATCCGGGTGCTCCGGGTGGGGCACCCAGGTGCCCAGGGCACAGAGGCCTGCCTCGTAATCGTTGGAGAAGTAGTTGAAGCCGTAGGAAAAAACGGTGGTTTTGTCGTAATCGATATTAAACTCCATTCTGAGCTCCGGCGTCGTGGACGCCGCTCTTTCGCTCCTGTTCCCGTACCTGTCCTTTAACTCATATACCACCGCCGGCTGATTAAGCTCCGGCAGCTCGTCAAAGGCGGAGGACATATAGCCCGCCTCGATGAGCGCCCTGCAGTCCTCCCAGGAGCTTAGCTCCGACAGATTGAAGGTCTCTCCGTTATCCTCTCCTCCGTAAGCGCCGGTAAAGGAGCCGGAATAGGGGCCTATATGGAGTTTTGTTTCCACGGGTACGCCGGAAACGGTGATCATAGGCTTTTCGGCCTTATCTCCGCTCAGTCTCGCGGCGAAGGGATAAATAAGCGTCATGGTTTTGTCCTCGCCGGAGGTGTTTTTTAGGGTATAGCTGTCCGTCACTATACTTTCTGACCTGTATCCCTCATAGCTTCTCGTCTGGCTTACTCCGTTTTCGATAGTCTCATAAGTCTTTGCAGTGCTTATATAGGGAGAAAAATCATAATCTACGCTTCTCTCGGCCTCGATTTCCGGGGCCTCCTCCATTGCCGAAAGCGGGAACACCGGCCCGGCGTAGGACATGTAGGTCATGCCCTCTCTTCCCCCGGAGCCTCCGTTTGCGCTGAAAACACCGGATATTACGGCGTTGTAGCCCACGAAGACAACGATTGCCAGACATGCGGCCGCGGCTCCCCATTTGAGCCACGCGGGGGGGCGTTTTTTCTGTATTGTTTCCTCGCTGCGTTCAAGGACGGCGTCGTCAACATCATTGAGGCTTCTGAACAAATCATTTCTGTTCACAGAAATATCCCTCCCTTTCCAGCGTCTTTTTGAGCTTTAACCGGGTGCGGCTGAGGATCACGTTCACGTTGTTTTCCGTCAGCTTGTACCGGGCGGCTATCT
>JAFYCQ010000139.1 GCA_017539635.1 Oscillospiraceae bacterium | reverse complement strand
CAAGAAATGATTAACGAGAAGGAAATAAGAAAGTGGTGGGACTTGTTTCACCCCGCGGGCGACCTCACGGAAATCCGCATCATCGGGGCTGGCAAGACTTTCTCCGGCTATTTCACCGACATTGAAACACTCCTTGCAGACCTCCGCCGGAACGGGGGCTTTGAGGCGGTGTTATACTTTCCGTATTTGGCGAAAATGGGAGGCAGCACATCCTCTAAAACGGCAAAGACGTCCTCCTGGGAGGCGAAGGCCATTTCCATATCCAGCTGATAAAATTCGCCGGGGGAGCGGTCGCCGCGGGCGTCCTCGTCCCGGAAGCAGGGGGCTATCTGGAAATAGCGGTCGAAGCCCGCCGTCATCAAAAGCTGCTTAAACTGCTGGGGGGCCTGGGGCAGGGCTTAGAACTTCCCCGGGTGCTTTCTGGCGGGCACCAGATAGTCTCTCGCTCCCTCGGGGGAGGAGGCCGTTAGTATGGGGGTGGTTATCTCCAAAAAGCCGTGCTCAGTCATGGCCTGCCTCAGGGCGGCCACCACGCTGCAGCGGAGGATTATGTTGTTCTTCACCGCCGGATTTCTAAGGTCAAGGTAGCGGTATTTGAGCCGGGCGGACTCGTCCGCATCCCGGCTGCGGTTGATTTCAAAGGGCAGCTCGTTATAGCGGCAGCGCCCCAGGACCTCTATGCTCTCCGGGACTATCTCGATGTCGCCGGTGGGTATCTTGGCGTTTTTGTTGGCCCGCTCCCGGACCGTGCCGGTGACGGATATGGTGGATTCCTTGTTGAGCCCCTTTACCAGTTCGAAGAGCTCCGGCGTTTCCACCACCACCTGGGTCACTCCGTAAAAATCCCGGACGATGACGAAGGCGAGACCGTTGCCCACCTCCCGGACGTTTTCCATCCAGCCGGATATTTTGACCTGCTTTCCGGCGTCAGAGAGCCGGAGCTCGCCGCAGGTATGGGTGCGTGACTGAAACATTAGCTATTACTCCTTTATCGCCTTGGCGGTGTTGATTTCTGTGATCGCGGCTTTTATCATGGCCGCCGCTTTTGAGACCTCCAGCGTCTCCTGCTGTCCCGTTGCCATGTTTTTCACCGAGACCTTGTTTTCGGCGATCTCGTCTTCTCCCAAAAGGACGGCAAAGGGGATGCCCAGCTTTGAGGCGTAACTCATTTTGGCCTTGAACTTTTTCTGCTCGGTGTAAACCTGGGTGCGGATGCCCGCCTCCCTCAGGGCCGTGGCCGCGGAAATTGCGGGGGACAGCTCCTCCGTCATGGGGATTACTATGGCGTCGGCGGGGGCCTTTAAGACCTCCTCGTTCAGCATCCCGCAGTCCTCCAGCACGAAGAAAAGCCGGGTAAGGCCGATGGAAATGCCCACGCCGGGCAGCTTTTTGTCGGTATAATAACCCGCCAGCTCGTCGTATCTGCCGCCGGAGCACACAGAGCCGATCTCCGGGTGGTCGGGCAAAACCGTCTCATATACCGTGCCGGTGTAGTAGTCCAGGCCCCGGGCTATGGAGAGGTCCACGGCGAAGTTCTCCGCCGGGACGCCGAAATCGGAAAGATGCCCCGTGACGGTTTTCAGCTCGGAAAGGCCCGTGTCGAAGATCTCGTTTTTCCCGGCGTAGCTTTCCAGCGCGGAGAGCACATCGCCGGTCTTGCCCTTTATTTCCATAAAGCGCATTATTTCCCCGGCGGCATCGGAGGGCACGGAGAGCTCGTCCGTGAGAAGAGCTTTCACCTTGTCCGGGCCTATCTTGTCCAGCTTATCCACCGTGCGCATGATGTCCCCGGATTTTTCCGAGAGCCCCAGCATGGCGTAAAAGCCGTTGAGTATCTTGCGGTTGTTGACCCTTATTATGAAACGGGTGAGGCCGAGGGCGGAAAAGGTCTTGTAGATTATGGCGGGTATCTCCGCCTCGTTTATTATGCTCAGGGCGCCGTCGCCTATTATGTCGATGTCCGCCTGGTAAAACTCCCGGAAGCGGCCACGCTGGGCCCGTTCTCCCCGGTAAACCTTGCCTATCTGATAGCGGCGGAAGGGGAAGCTCAGCGTCCCCGCGTTCATGGCCACGTATTTGGCCAGGGGCACCGTCAGGTCAAAGCGCAGAGAGAGATCGGCGTCGCCCTTTGTAAACCTGTATATCTGCTTTTCCGTCTCGCCGCCGCCCTTTGCCAGAAGCACCTCCGACGCCTCTATTACGGGCGTGTCCAGGGGGGTGAAGCCGTAGAGGGCGTAGGTGGAGGCCAGGGTGTCCTTTATTTTTTCAAACTGGGCCTGCTTTTCCGGCGAGAGCTCCATAAAGCCGGAGAGGGTGCGGGGTTTTATCCTGTCCAATATTATCTTCCTTTACCTGATTATTTCTTAACGATCTCGCGCCAGGCCAGATAGCCCTCGCGCAGGCCGTGGATGAGCAGCTCCGCCGTGGCCACGTTTGAGGCGAAGGGGATGTTGTACTGATCGCAGAGTCGGTTGATGGCCGTAACGTCCGCCTGGGATTCCTGTCCCGTGGGGTCGGAGAAGAACAGCACCATGTCCAGCTCGTTGTAAGTGATTTTTGAGCATATCTGCTGGCATCCGCCCTGGGAGCAGGGCAGGTAGCGCTGGATACTGAGCCCCGTGGCCTCGGAGACCAGCTTGCCCGTGGTCGCGGTTGCGCATACGCTGTGGGCGGCCAGAACTCCGCAGTAAGCCGTGCAGAACTGCACCATGAGTTCTTTTTTTCTGTCGTGGGCAATGATAGCGATATTCATATGATCCTCCTGTCAGGCCCGTATCTTGCCGAGAGGCACGTCCTCCCCGGTTATCCTGCGCGCCACAGCCATAAACTGAGCAAGGGCGCGGCTGTCCTTGTTGTACAGACAAAGGGGCTTTTCCAGGCCGCCGGAGAGCAGCACGTCCTTGTCCTCCGGGATCACGCCTATGAGTCTCGCCCCCACGTTGTCTATAACGTCGTCGATGGTGGAGGAGGTGCATTTGAAGAAAAAGCCCTTTACCCGGTTTACCAGCAGACGAACGTCCTCAAGCCCCAGCTGACGCAGCTCCATTACGGCCCGCTGGCCGTCTCTCAGGCAGGCGGCGTCGCCGTTGGCCACGACTATGGCGGAGTCGGCGGGCTCTGCCGCCAGGCGGAAGTTTTTGCCTATGCCGGCGGGGCCGTCTATGATGCAGTAATCAAACTGCTCCCGCAGGTCATCCCCCAGCGCCTTCATGGCTTTGGGGTCTATGTCCTCCACCATGGCGGTGGAGGGGGCCGAGAGGAAAAAGAGGTTTTCTATCTCGGGGTGCGCCACCGCGGCGTCGGAAAGAGAGACCTGGCCGGAGAGCACATCCGTAAAATCCATGACGGAGCGGTCGGATACGCCCAGGGCGAGATCGAGATTTTTAAGTCCCACGTCACAGTCGAGACAAATGGTCCTGTGACCCAGCGAGGCAAGGCAGGAGGCAACAGCCGCCGCCGAGGCGGTTTTGCCGGTTCCTCCCTTTCCCGAGGTGAATAAGATGTTTTTACCCAAGACAGACCCTCCCAGCAATCAAAAAACATTTAAATTATTATACAATACCATACTGGAATTTTCAAGGCAGAAGAAGTCCCTCGGAATACGTCTTCTCCGGGACGTCCTCCCTGGAGGCGAAGTAGTAGTCCAGCACATGCCTGGCAGCCGACATGATGGCGGAGCCGGAGCCGCCCTTTTCCACCGCCACGGCAATGGCGATCTGCGGGTCGTCCGCAGGGGCGTAGCAGACGAAAACGCCGTTGTTTATCCTGGTGTTGTCGGACTGCACCGTGCCGGTCTTGGCGGCCACGGGTATGGAATAGGTGCTGAACATGGAGGAGGCGGTGCCGGTTCTGGCCACGGCCCGCATTCCCCGGCGGATAAGGCCCAGATAGCCGGTCTCCTCGTCCTGGATCACGCTTCTGACCTCCGGGCGGCTCTTCATGAAAACCTGGGAATAGTCGTGGGAGGTTATTTCGTCCACCAGGCGCACCCGGTAATTGGTGCCGCCGTTGGCTATCGTGGCGGTGTAGTTGGCTATCTGGAGGGGCGTGAATCTGTTGTAGCCCTGGCCTATGGCGGTGAGCAGGGTGTCGGCGGCGTACCAGTCCTCGCCCAGCACTTCACGCTTGTAATCGGCGTCGCCCAGTATGCCGGGGGACTCGGATATCTCGATGCCCGTCTTTTCCCCGAGGCCGAAGAGGACCGCCGTGTCCTCAATGGCGTCCAGGCCCATCCTGTCGCCGATGACGTAGTAAAAGTAGTTGCAGGAGTTTTCCAGCGCCCCCACCACGTCAAGGGTGCCGTGGGTGCCGTAGGGATATATCCAGCACACGGGCTGATAGCCCTCGTATTTCGTGAACTTGCCCTGGTCCGTAATGGTGGTGTTGGGGTTTATGACCCCGGTCTGGAGCCCCGCCAGGGAGGTCACCATTTTGAAGGTAGAGCCCGGCTCGTACTGGCCCTGGGTCAGACGGTTGAAGAGGGGACGCAGGGGATCGGAGTTTAGGGAGGAGATAGTCTCGTTCAGCGTGGATATGTCAAAGCCGGGGCAGGAGGCGCCGGCAAGCAGCTCGCCGGTGTCCACCTTGATGACGGCGATGGCGCCGCCCTCGGCCAAGTCCTCCCCCTCCTCGCGGGTGTCGTTTATTTCGGCAATGGTGGTGGCAAGGGCCTCCTCCGCCGTAGCCTGGAGATCTATGTCGATAGTTAGGAACACGTTGTCGCCGGCCTTTGGCTCGGAGGTGGTCTCCGAGGCGATGACGGCGCCGTGGGAATTGGTGGTGACGGTCATTTCCCCGTCCACGCCGTGGAGGTATTCCTCCAGGGCGGCTTCCACGCCGGATTTGCCCACGATGGCGTTCAGGGGGTAGCCCAATTCCTTATATTTCTCCACCTCGTCCTCGCCGATAGCGCCCAAATAGCCTATTATGTGGGCGGCGGAGGTGGTGTGGTAAACGCGCTTTGAGCTGGCGACGGCGTAAACGCCGGCCCAGCCCCTTTCCAGCATGGCGGAGATGACATCACCTTCCACTCCCCGGGCAAATACGTAATCGCTCAGCGTGGGGACTATGACCCGCATTTCCAGCTCCCACCGGACGCCCATTATCTTCCGGGCGTCGTTCAGGGGGGTGGTGTAGGGTATGTTGTAGTGGTCCTTCATCCAAATGAAGAAGTCGGAGCCGGACATGTCCTCACTGAGCTTGAAATACTCAAAATACCTGGCCAGCCAGTCCTTCTGGGCGGTGGTCATGGCGGCGTTGAACTCGTAGGGGCCAACGAAAGTGAGGGGGAAGGTGTCGGTGTAGTCGAGGCCGAATTCCTCAGCAGTCTGAATAATGCCCAGAAGAGCCCCGTTTGGGTCGCCGGAGCGGAGTATTTCCGCGCGGGAGAGCATGAGGTCATAGGAGACCTCAGAGGAGACGAGCAGCGTGCCGTTTCTGTCGTAAATATTGCCCCGGACGGCGTTTACGGGGTAACGGGCGGTGTAGGACACGCTCTCGTCCAGGCCCACGGCGGAGCCCTCGACTATCTGCAGCTTATACAGCACCACGCCGTAAAAAGCAAGAAGCACGCCGATGACGCAGAAAATGGCCACCAGGCGGCCGGGTCTTATAAGTCTCTGTTTCATGCCGTCACACCCTCCTTCCCAACGGGCGGGTCAAGAGGTACATGGGCACGGTGAAAAAGAGAGAATAGATCGTCTGAAAGACCGCCGTCGTGAGTATGGCGGAGGTGCTCTGCCCCCGGAAAAACAGCAGCCCGAACATCTGACAGAAGGCGGCGATTATGAGCACCGCGGCGCAGCAGAGCAGGTAAGAGGGAAAGCCCCTGGCCAGTACGGTCTCAAACAGCACCCCCACGATTATCCCGGAGCAGGTGAGCAGCAGGGTGAAAAGTATGGTGGGGCTGCCCAGGGCCACGTCGCTGAGTATGCCGGCGAAGAGGCCGAACACGCCGCCTCTCACCCGCCCGCCGTGCATGGCTACGCTCATTGAGGCCACCGGCAGGATGAGGGGCTTTGCCCCGCCTAAAGGCAGCTCGGAAAAGACCATGGCCTGCAATATGAAGCAGATGAGGATAAGGGGCACGTAAAGCAGTATCAGAAGTATTATCTTTTTGTGTTTTCTCAGCATGGCCGTAAACCCTTATTCCTCGCCGAAGGAGGTTATGACGTAAACGTATTCCAGGTTGTAAAGGTCGGCGGAGGGCGATATGAGCGCCCAGTCGGAGGTGCCGGAGGCGCTGGTCTCCACCCGCTCGACGGTGCCCAAAACAAGGCCCCTGGGGAAGACGCCGCCGGCGCCGGAGGTAATTACCGTGTCGCCGGGGGACAGGGTGCAGGAGTCGGGGAGATAGGCGAGCTTCGCCCTGCCCCGCTTCATCAGCTCAAAGTCGCCGCTGAGAACGCCCGTCTCTCCGGTGTCCCAGATAACGGCGCCTATGCTGCTGGTGGTGTCCAGAAGCGTCGTCACAACAGAGGAGGAGGAGGAAACGGAGGTCACCCGCCCGATGACGAAGCCGGATTCGGTGATGACGCAGCAGCCCTCTTTAAGCCCCGAAGCGGAGCCGCGGCTGATGGTGAAGGCCGACTGCCAGCTGGAGGCCGTCTGGGATAGAACGGCGGCCTGGGTCATCTCGTAGGAGGCGTGCTCCTCGGAAAAGCCCAAAAGCTTTTTCAGCCGCTCGTTTTCCGCCGCCAGCTCGTCATATTCCCTGTATTCCTGCTCCAGGGTGGCGATCCTCTCCTTGAGCTCGCCGTTTTCCGTCTCCAGGATGTCATAGCCGTACATATAGCCGTAAAGCCGCTCAAAATGGGAGACCACGCCGGACATGAAGCCCCTGACGGGCCGCACCAGGGTGTTCACCGCGCCGCCGGCGGCGTCGGAGCCTCCGGCCACGATGCTGGAAACGGCAATGACCGCCACTAAAAGGGCGGCTATGACCACGATTATTCCGTTTTTCCTAATAAACTCTCTCAATTTTTATTCTCCAAGGAGCTTTTTGAGCATCAGATGCAGGCGGCAGGCCGGCAGGCCCATGACGTTGAAGAAATCTCCCGTGATCCCCTCCACCAGAAGGCAGCCCCGGCCCTGGGCGCCGTAGGCGCCGGCCTTGTCCAGAGGCTCGCCGGTGGCGATGTAGTCGGCTATTTCCTTATCCGAAAGGGGCCGGAAGCGCACCGTTGTCCGCTCGTGCTCCGTTATGATCCTGCCCTTTGCCGTCACGCAGACGCCGGTGTAAACCTCGTGCTCCCTGCCGGAAAGCCGGCTGAGCATATTGAAGGCGTCTTCGGCGTCTTTGGGTTTTCCCAGAGGCTCGCCGTCTAAGTAAACGAGGGTGTCGGCGGCGATGACCACATCGTCGGGGTGAGACGATGCCACGGCCAGGGCCTTGCCCTGCGCTATCTGCTCCACCGTCTTGCCGGGGGTGGGGGCGGAGGCCGCCTCTTCTCCCTCGGCGGGGATGACGGCAAAATCCGTAATGCCCATGTTGTTCAGTATCTCCCGCCTGCGGGGGGATTTGGACGCAAGAATAATTTTCATTCGCTCACTCCACGCCCCGGTAGTAAAGCCCGTTGGTCACGCTGTTTGGGGCGTAATCGGAGAGCCCCATGTAGCTCTCCAGAGCCGAGACGCACTCTAAACTGTTTTCCGTTGTAAAGGCCAGCCGGACGCCCCAGAGGCCTATGTTCTTCCAATCCTCGCTTTTTCCTGCAAGGAACAGCTTTTTTGAATTGTAAACGGCGCTGCGGCAGCCGAATTCCTTTGCCACCGGGAAGGTGAATCCGTTTCTGTCCGTGAGGCCGGAAAAGCTCCGGCAGGCGCAGACGCCGGTGGAATTTTTTACCACGCAGTTTTCCGTTATCATCAGGGGCAGCCGCCCATAGACTATCATTTCCGTGTCCATGCACTTGTACATGTCCCGCAGCTGCTCGATCCTCGCCTCAAAGGACAGGGCGGCGGATTTGAGCCGCAGGGCCTTTGCCACTTCAAGGGACTGGGAGTTGTAAATGTTGAGCCCGAAGTCGCCCCGGGTCTCAAAACCCTCGGAAGCGGCGAAGATGATGTGTCCCAGATTGCCCGCCAGGGCTTCGTTTATCCCCAGCTTTTTAGCCCGGCGCAGCATTTTTGCCGCCTCCGGCTTTTCCTCCCCGAAGAGGACGCGGGGCAGGATGACGCAGGGGGTTATATCCTCGCTGCCCAAAAACGGCTCCAGCTCCTTCGCTCCGGAAACGGCGACCTCCAGGGGGATATACACCACCCGGGGCTTAAGCGCCGCGAGAGCGGGGGAGAGCTGCTCGGCCTTCAGCACCGAAACGGTGAACACCGGGGGCTCCTCCCTGTTTTTTACGGGGGAGGCCAGCTCATACTGGGCCTCGGGCCGGGTCTTAAGAGCTGCCCTTGACCGCAATATGTCGGCCAGAAGCGACCGGCGCAGCTCGTTTAAGTTGGCGGCGGAAACCGACAGGCCCGGCGCGACCGTGCTTTTTACTCCCTTGCAGACGAAGGGCGTGCCGCCGGTTTTATAGAGCTGTGTCTGTATCATTGCGGGGGTGGTCTCCCGGTGGAAGGCCGGCTCGGGCACGGGCCCCTCCGCCGTAAAGGCGTTGCCCCGGTCGTCCCAAGCCTCAACCTGAACAGGCGCGCCGGAGTCCACGGTCACGGAGAACTCCACCGGTATCCGCTGGAACTCGTTGTTGAGGTAATATTTTTTCGCTGAGGCGAAGAGGCGTCTTGCCTCCTGGGAGCTCTCCTCCTCCCGGATGCCCAGCATTTCCGGCCCCTTTTTGCCGGTGAAATAGCCGTCGGTGAAGCCCTGTCGGGAAAAGGCGGTGCGGAGGT
>JAFYCQ010000009.1 GCA_017539635.1 Oscillospiraceae bacterium | reverse complement strand
CCGCCGGCACGTCCCCCCGGGAAACGGCAAGGTAGCTCAGTATCCTGGCCTCGCTCTCCAAAAGGTCGTAATGCCCCTCTGACAGCTCGTCTCTCTCCCCGTCCCAGCCCAGGTGAAAAAGCCTCCGCTTTTTGTCATACAGCCAGGAAAAATCCATGGCGTCGGAAATGTCGAAACACAAGCCGACAAGCTCCGGCTCCCCGATTTCGGAAAAAGCCTCCCCGGCTGTTATAAGGCAGGCCGCCAGATTGCCGCTGTCCACAGAGGAAACAGAAAGAGGGCGCAGGGGCTCAAGAGTGCCGGTGTCGTACCAGTTAAAAAGGTGCCCTCTGTGCTTTTCCATTTTCAGAACGGAGGAAAGCATTGCCCCCGCCTCGGAAACGAGCCTCTGCCTGTCAATGAGCTTTAAGTCGAAGGCGGCGATCGAGGAAAGCAGTCCCAGGCCGATATTGGTAGGAGAGGTCCTGCGGGCCGTCCCCGCCGGAGGGTCTGTCTGGCGGTTGTCCGGAGGGAGAAAGCTGTCCTCCTCCGAAATTTCGGCAAAATACTTCCGCATGTCTGCGGCATAAGCCAACAGCTCGCCTTTTTCCTTTTTCGTGAGGGGCCTGCCCCTTTTCCGCTCCCGGCTGACGCTCCGGGCGAAAACTGGGGCAAAAAGCCACAGCAAACCCAAGGCCCTGCCTATGACGCAGGGGGACAGAAGCGCCGCAGAAAAGCCGAACAATACCTGCGGCCACATGAGGAGGTAAAGGCTCAGAAACCCGTCTGACCCCCTCTTCTCCGCCCCCGCCGCCGTCACCCAGTCAAGGAGCTTTTTGCGGGAAACAAGCATACGCCAGGCTGCCCGCGCCCCCGCGCCGAAGCAGGTCCACCCCTCAAAGGGCAGAAGGGCAAGCCTTCCCAGAGAGCGCATGACATATCCGGCAACGCCGGAAATTACGGTGGTTTTGTGCCTCTCCCGCCTTTCACCCAGGCCCTTAAACGCCTCTTTTGCCCCTGATATTAGCAGCCCTCCGAAAATCGACAGGGCGGCAGCAAGCCCCGCCGGAAGCAGCGGCGGGACGAAAAAGGCCGCAAACAGGCACAAAAGCTCCGCCGGAGGCACAAGGGCCCTGCGGATATTGTCGATTATTTTCCACCTGTCCAAAAGGGACAGCGGGTTTTTTATCCTCTTCCCCCTGCCGTCTGCAACATACTGAAACGCCCGGGGCAGGGCCTGAAAATCTCCCCGCACCCACCTCTCAAGGCGGGAAAACCAGGAGGAGACCTTATATGGCTCCCCGTCGGTCAGCAGCACGTCGCTTTTGCAGCAGCACCGAAGATACGCCCCCTCCAAAAGGTCGTGGGAGAGTATCCTCTCCTCGGGAAACGCTTCGGAAAGGCAGAGATTATATGCTGCCGCGTCTATTATCCCCTTACCGGTGAAGCTGCCCAGGCCGAAAACGTCCTGATAAACGTCGCTCACCGCGTTTTCGTAGGGGTCTATTCCCCCGACTCCCGAGACTATGCGGGTGAAATCCGATTTGTTGGCGGCGCTCAGGGACGTTTCCGTTCTCGGTCTTATGACGCCGTGGCCGGATACGACCACGCCCCTTTTTTCGTCCACCACCGCCCTGTTAAGGGGGTGCTCCGCCGCCCCCACAAGCCGTTTTACCGCCCCGGCGGTAAGCCCGGTGTCACCGTCCAGGAGGATTATATATTTTGCTCCGATTATGCTCTTTTCGTCTCCGGCAACGGCAGCTATCCCGCTCTTTTCACCGTTTAAGAGCCGTGAAAGCTCCAGAACGGCCCCTCTCTTCCGTTCCCAGCCCCGCCAGACGTTATCGCTTTTTGAATATCTTCTGTTTCGGCAGAGGAATACAAAGCCTCCGCCGTATTTTGCGTTCAGCTCCCCGAACACACTTTCCGCCCGGGAAAGGATCTCAGCATCGCACGTCTGTGTGTCTCTCTCCCCTTCCGGCAGATCCGCCAGAGCGGCGTATATGACGTTTTTCCCCGCGTCCCGGTTGCGGAGCATGGCCCCCTCCAGAGACCCGGCAGTCTCGGAAACGGCCCCGGCTCCGTCTGCAAGAACGCACTGGCAGACGACTGTTTTCGCCCGGTCCGGAACTCCACCCTCAAGCTCCATTTCCGGCACGAACCGGGGCGGAAAAATGCGGGTGAGGGCAGCGTCCGTCATCCGCCGGACTATCTCGGATATCGGCAGCAGTACAAGGAAAAACACGGCGGCGTTTCGGAAAACCACCGCCGCGGCAAGGGCCGAAATCACCGCCGGTACAGTGTTAAGGGCGATATACCCCGCCCCTGTCCCGGCTTTTTGTTTCTTCCCAAGGGGCTCTGTGAAAATATAGTGCCCCACATGTCTGCCGTTTTTCCGGGCAAGCTCCAACACCGTCTCTGCCGCCTTAGCTTCCTCTGTTCCCGCTTTATCCGCGAGGCAGGCAAGGCGGCATCTGTAATGCCCGCGGGTCTTGCTTGTCATGGACATATACTCTCCCGTGGGGTCCAGGGCCAGTATCTTATCCATGCTCCCGGCGTCCTTCACAGCCTCCCCCGCCTCCGGGCTTTCCAGAAATCTCAGGGAGGCAAAGACATTTTCAAAAAGGCAAACGGCCTCATCCCCGCGCAAAGCGCAGGCGTCCCGGAGAAAAAACAGAGTCTCGGCGGAAAGAAACGACAGGAAAAGGGAGATCTCCCGCTCCTTTAGCGCCCTTGCCTCCTGGGCCCCGGCAAGAAAGACCCCTATCCGCTCCTTTGTCACAGAACCCATGCCGGAGGCCGCCAGCGCCCCGGCAAGCACCGCGGCGGCGGGGGTCTTCCCGTCGCCGGAGGGCAGTTTTTTTGCACATTTCAGCTCCTCTGCCGCCCCGGCGGCGCACCTCTCGGCGGCAAAAAGGTTGTCCAGCAGCCACTCCGCCTCCCGGGGCAGAGGAGAAAATCTGTCGTTATCTGCGCTCATATTCTTTGCCGTCCGCCTTATATCCTCCATGGCGCGCCGTAATGCGCGCAGGTATTTCCGGCATCCGGCCCTTTTCCCGGCCCCCGTTTTCCGGCTCTTATCGGCGGCAAAGGCCCGAAGGCCACCTATATCTACAAAAGCGTCATTATTAGGCGTCATTTTCACCACACCCTGAAAAAATTTCACAGGCGTATTTTTTCCGGCGAAAATACAAAATATTCCTTGACAAAGCGCCGCGGGCATTGTAAAATAGCCGGGTGTAAAGCTCTTTGACTTTACAGGGAGGCGCGCCATGGAAGACAAAACACTTATGCTCACCCTCATGTTCGACTTCTTCGGCGAGCTGCTCCCCCAAAAGCAGCGGGAATACTTTGACCTCTACTACAATGAGGACATGTCCCTCTCCGAGATCGCCGAAAACGCCGGTATCTCCCGGCAGGGCGTCCGGGACATGATAGTCAGAGCCGAAAAGGCCCTTACGGAGTATGAGGAAAAAACCGGCGTAGTATCCCGGGCCCTGGAGACCCGCCGCCGCGTCAAAGAACTGCTGGAGATACTCGACCGGGCTGAGGAAAAGTCCGACGGGGAGGTATCCCGGCTCATTGATGAAGCCCGCCGCGGGCTCTGTTCGCTGAAAGGATGACCAAATGGCTTTTGAAAGTCTTTCCGAAAAGCTCTCCGCCTCCTTCAAAAAGCTGCGGGGAAAGGGACGCCTGACCGAAAACGACGTCAAAGACGCGATGCGCGAGGTGCGCATGGCGCTTCTGGAAGCCGACGTCAGCTATAAGGTCGTGCGCGACTTCATAAAGACCGTCTCCGAGCGTGCCACAGGCACCGACGTGCTGGAAAGCCTCACTCCCGCCCAGATGGTCATAAAGATCGTAAACGAAGAGCTGACAGCCTTAATGGGCGGCTCCAACTGCAAGATAAACATCTCGCCCAAGCCCCCCACGGTCGTAATGCTGGTGGGCCTTCAGGGCGCGGGCAAGACGACGAACGGGGCAAAGCTGGCCGCCATGCTGAGAAAGCAGGAGCAGCGCAGGCCGCTTCTGGTCGCCTGCGATATTTACCGCCCGGCAGCCATTGAGCAGCTTAAGACCTTAGGCCGTCAGCTGGACCTGCCGGTCTTTGAAATGGGCGAAACGGACCCCGTAAAGATCGCCGAAGCCGCTGTTGAGCACGCCAAGACCCACGGCAACGACCTGGTCTTCCTGGACACCGCCGGCCGCCTCCATATCGACGAGGCGCTGATGGACGAGCTCAAGAATATAAAGGCCGCCGTTAATCCCTCGGAGATACTTCTCTGCCTGGACTCCATGACCGGTCAGGACGCGGTGAACGCCGCCTCCGCCTTTGACGAGGCCCTGGGGATAGACGGCGTGATGCTCACAAAGCTGGACGGCGACGCCAGAGGCGGCGCTGCCCTCTCGGTCAAGGCCATTACGGGAAAGCCGGTAAAATTCGTGGGCGTGGGCGAAAAGCTCACGGACATCGAGCCCTTCCACCCCGACAGGATGGCCTCCCGTATTCTGGGCATGGGCGACATGCTCACCCTTATAGAAAAGGCCGAGCAGACCCTGGACCAGAAAAAGGCCCTGGAAATGGCGGAAAAGCTCCGGAAAAACGCCTTTACCCTCACGGATTACTACGAGCAGTTGGGGCAGTTAAAGAGCATGGGCAGCCTTTCCGATATTGCCGGCATGATACCCGGCCTTGACGCCAAGGCATTGTCCGGGGCGAAGATAGACGAAAAGGCCATGGCCCACACCGAGGCCATAATCCTCTCCATGACGCCAAAGGAGCGGGAAAACCCCTCGCTTCTGAACAGTAGCCGCAAAAAGCGCATCGCCGCCGGCAGCGGCACCACCATCGTGGACATCAACAGACTGCTGAAGCAGTACGAGAT
>JAFYCQ010000138.1 GCA_017539635.1 Oscillospiraceae bacterium | reverse complement strand
TAGCCCTTTTCAAACATCTGCCCGAAGACCTTGACCTCCTCAGCCTCGAACTTTTTGTCCATGGTGAGGTAGGGCTTGTCCCAGTCGCCGACGACGCCGAGGCGCTTGAATTCCGTGCGCTGGATGTCAACGAAATCCTGGGCGAACTTATGGCAGGCGTCCCTGAACTCCGGGATGCTCATGGCCTTGCGGTTTAATTTCTGCTGCTTAATAATGGCGCTCTCTATGGGCATTCCGTGGTTGTCCCAGCCGGGGGTGTAGGGCGCCTTATAGCCCGTCATGTTCTTGTAGCGGACGATAAAATCCTTCAGGCATTTGTTAAGGGCGTGGCCCATGTGGAGATGGCCGTTTGAAAAGGGTGGGCCGTCGTGGAGCACGAAAAGAGGTCTGCCCTCGTTTTTCTCCATCATCCGCGCATAGACGTCCATTTCCTCCCAGCTCTGGAGCATGCCCGGTTCCCGGGAAGGGAGGGACGCCCGCATGGGGAAATCGGTCTTCGGCAGATTAAGAGTTGCGTTATAGTCCATGGTTTACTGCTTCCTTTTATTATCTGTCTTATTCTCCGGATTTGTTGTTCATTCCGAACTGGAGATCGTCAAATGCGAATTTGGGGCGGGGAGTGGTGGCGTCAAGATCCTCCTCGGGCACCTTCAGAGTCTCGCCGTCGTCGGCGCCCTTGTCTTCCTGCAGAGCGTCGTCAAGGGACACGTCGGAGGTGGGGGTGTCCTCGTCGAAAAGCTTTTTGTAAGAGGAGAGGTCGTCGATGGCGGAATCCGCCAGCTCCTGGCCGTCCACGTTTTTGAGCTCGTCGATGTCCTCGGGAACGTCGTCGTCATCCATGGCGATCTTCCGCATGGCCTCTTCGATCTCCCGGACCTTATCCTCCTCGCTTGTCTCCTCCTGAACCGGTTCCTCGGCTGCGGGAGCTTCCTCCTGCACGGGGGCGGGCTGGATTACGGGGCCGGTTATCTCGTCGAGACGTGACAGCACGTCAACGTGGGAGGCGATAAGCGCCTTTACGCCGTTTACATAGTCTGCGGTGGCGGACTTTGCGGCATTGAGGCGGGCTTCCTCCACAGCGATGGAGGCGTTGGTCTCCTCCACCTTTTTCTGGTAAACCTGCTCAGCCTCGGCAAGTATCTCTTCCTTCTTGCGCTTTGCCTCTTCAAGCAGGTCGTCGCCCATCTTCTGGGCCGTGAGCAGGGCCATGCGCATGGAGTCCTCAGTGGAGCGGTACTCCTCCACCTTTTCCACCAGCACCTTGAGCTTGCTCTTCAAAATGGCGTTTTCCTTGTAGAGAGAGGCGTAGTCCTCCGTCATGGTTTCAAGGAAATTGTCAACGGAGGTCATGTCATAGCCGCCGAAAACGGCCTTCGGAAATTCCTGGGTCTGTACGTCCTGTGGCGTCAGCATATCTTTTATCCGTCCCTTCTTAAAAACTGTTCAGACAAAACGTTGTTGCGGCTGTTTATCAGAAATAAAGCCCGTTGTTCTCGAGCTCGTCTATGAGGTCGCCCAGAAGGTCAACGTTGTAGGGGGTTATGAGGTAGGTGTTCACCGCGACCTTTTTTATCTTGCCGTCCTGGGCATAGGCCACGCCGGAGAGGAAATCTATCAGGCGGCGGGCGATGTCCTTGTTGGTCTGTTCAAGGTTGAGCACCACGGTGCGCTTGTCCCTTAAATGGTCGGCTATCTCGGCGGCGTTTTCAAACCGCTCGGGCTTAACCAGCACCACGGACAGCTGCGTTGTGGCGTGGATGTTCACCACCTTGTTGGAATCCCGGCGGTCATCGACGGAACTGTAGCTTCTGGCGCCGGGGGCGGAGGTGGGCTTCGGCACCACCGGAATCTTTTCGGACGCCCGGGGGGTGAAGTCCTCAAATTCGTCGTCCTCGTCGTCGTAAGGGCGGGCAAGTTTTTTAAACTCGTTCCAAATACTCATAATTAACCTCCCGAATACTTTTAATAGTGGCGTGCTCCGAAAATAGCCGTGCCGACGCGCACCATTGTGGCGCCGGATAGTATAGCCTCGGCGTAATCGCCGCTCATACCCATTGAAAGAATACGCATATAAGTATTATCGTATTTTTTTGCGCTTATGTCAACAAAAAGCTTATACATTTTATCAAAATATCCCCGTGTTTCGGCCATGTCGTCACAGACGGGAGGGATAGTCATGAGCCCCGCCACATGAACGCCTTTCTCGTCGGAAGCTGCCTCCAGCATTTCTTCGATTTTCCCGACGCTGGCGCCGGTTTTGGCCGCCTCTTCGCCTATGTTGACCTCCAGCAGTATTTCCTGTGTTTTGCCTAAGCTCGCCGCCTTTTTCCCGATTGCCCGCAGCAGCTCGGGAGAGGAGACGGACTGTATGAGGTCGCACCTGCCGGAGACGAACTTTACCTTGTTTTTCTGCAGGGTGCCGATAAAGTGCAGCTGCGCCCCGTCATACGCCCCCAAAGCGTCTTTTTCAAGAAGCTCCTGCACCCGGTTTTCCCCGGCGGCCTTGATGCCGGCTCTTATGGCCTCCTTCACCCGCTCGGCATCGTTCATCTTCGTGGCGGCCACGAGGGTGATGTCCTCGGGCGATCTGCCGGAGGCTGCGGCCGCCTCGGCTATCCTTTCATATACACGCTTTACATTTTCGGTTATCTCGCTCATTAAAAGCCTCCAAAAAGCCTCACCTAAGTTCACGCCCGCAGGCGTCAGCTACTGTACGACCTTCCCGTCAAATATATCTCCCGAGGACACGATGATGTCCACGCCCTCTGCCAGGCGCGAGCCCTCCTTCGGCTCCACTATGTAGAAATCCGGAGCTTCGAAGAGGATGTCGCAGTCGGCGCTCTGGGCCCGCAGGCCCACCAGCACGTAAACGAAGGGCTGTCCGTCGGTTATGTGTATAGCCTCACGGGGCACCTTTATTCCGGTCATCTCGTCTAAGATTATCTCGCCGGAGAGCTCCCGCAGGGAGGCCGCGTCGTACATGTAATCCTCGGAGGAGAGGACGACGGCGCGTCTGCCGTCCTCAACGTTTCCTATCTGCTCCACCCTCATGCGGACGGTGCGGGAATAGGTCTTGGAGAACTCCACGTTCACGTGGCTGTTGACGTGCAGAAGGGCTGCGTCCTCGTCGGAAATGGGGGCGGCGAAGTACCACCGCAGCCCCGTAACGACTCTTCCCACCGTTCCGGCGGGGATGCTGTCGGGCTTTTTGAAGAGCTCCTCCAGCTTTTCCGGGGTAAGCTCGTTGAGGTCGGCGGGGGAGACGCCTTCAAAGCCGTCGGCTGCCGAGGTGAAAATGCCGGAGACGGGGGAGGTTATATAGACCGTCCCGCTGCCCTCCAGCCCCGCGGCCGACTCCAGCTCCCTTTCCGTCTGGGCTATTTCGTCCCTTATCTGCTGGGAGCTGCTGGTTATCATGTCGCCGAAGATATATGTCTCCGTCCTGGCCTTGAGAGAGGCCAGATCCGATACGTTCCCCGTCCTGACGGCGTAGGCCAGGTCGGTCACCGTGGCCTGGGAGGCCTCGGAAACAGTCATGCCGCCCAAAAGCCCGTTAAGGGCGTCCAGCTTCAGGCGTAGCTGGCGTATCTTTTCCGATCTCTCCGCCGCGCTGCGGCTGGAGTAGGACACGGCCACGCTGCCGCCGGCGGGTATCTTGTCCCCGTCCGAGGCGGTGACGAAGGAGCTGCCGGAGCCGCCGGATATAAGCTGCTCCTCTCTGACTGCCCAGCCCTCCGCCAAAATGCTCTCCGAGGCGGAGGCCCGCGCCGCCAGCACTGTCCGCAGGGGGTTGGTGCGGGCCTGATAGAGATATATGCCCACATACACCACCACGGCGGCGAAAACTATTACAGATACGAGCTTTATGTAAAAATCGCTGCGGCGCATGGCTGTCCTCCGTTACTGCTGCTTTATCTTTCCCGTGGCTCCGATTCCGTGACTTTTATCGGATTTGCCGGGATGATGGTGGAGATGGCGTGCTTGTAGATCAGCTGCTGGCGTCCGTCGGAATCCAGCACCACGGTGAAGCTGTCAAAGCCGGACACCGTGCCCCTTAGCTGAAAGCCGTTCACCAGAAACACGGTGAGGGGCATATTCAACCGCCGGGCCTGATTGAGAAACACATCCTGTAGATTCTGAGTTTTTATCATGGTAAGCATCCTCCTTTATTTTTGCGGATGCTTACATTATACCCGCCCTCTGTAAAAAATCTGTCGAAACCCGGAGGGCATAATCGAAATCTGGAGCTTTTTCCCACAAAATCCAGTTTATTTCCGGGTAACGCCTGAACCAGGAGAGCTGCCTTTTTGCGTACCGGCGGGAGGCCTGCTTTATATTCTCCGCCGCCTGGGCCATGGTGCACTCGCCCTTAATGGCAGAAACCGTCTCCTTGTAGCCGATGGCCTGCATGGCCGTGCTGTTCTCCGAAAGACCGGAGGCGAGAAGTGCGCGCACCTCGTTTTCCAGCCCCAGGTCGAACATTTTATCTACCCTAAGGTTTATACGCCGGTAGAGCTCCTCCCTGTTCTTGAAGGTCAGGGCTATTTTCACGGCGTCGTATTCAGGCGGGCGGGTCTTTGTCTCGGCGTCGTGCTCGGTTATGGTCTTGCCCGTCAACCGCCAGACCTCCAGCGCCCGGACGATGCGCTTTTTGTCGTTGGGGTGGAGCCGGGCGGCGGATAACGGATCGACCTGAGCCAGCTTTTTGAGCATGGCGTCGCCGCCTAGGGCGTCATATTCCGCCGACAGCTCGCCTCTCACTTCCGTGCCGCCCCCCTTGGGGGCGAAGTCGGTGCCCATAAGCAGGGCGTCTATATAAAGTCCGGTGCCTCCCACGATAATGGGGAGCTTTCCCCGGCTCAATATATCCTCAAGACAGGCTCCCGCCTCTTTGGCGTAGCGGGAGACCGAGTAGTCGTCAGAGGGATCCGCCACATCCAGCATGTGGTGGGGAACGCCCCTTGTTTCCTCCGGCGAGGGCTTGGCCGTCCCGATATCCATGCCCCGGTAGATCTGCATGGAGT
>JAFYCQ010000137.1 GCA_017539635.1 Oscillospiraceae bacterium | reverse complement strand
TTCCTTCGTAAACTCTACCAAATAATCATAAACACTAATTGCTTCATCGTTATTATTACCAAGTCCAAGCGTTTCAAGCAGTGTCTTATCCTGACCTTTCACTTTTGCCAAAAGAGCGTTATTAGATATTATTGCCACATCTCCTCGAAGAAACGTAGTGTCTGCTCCGTACTGACTGCTTGTAAATCCAATCTTATCCGAAAGCAGCCATGCCTTGTCCCATTGAAAATCCTTGCTGCTGTCATAGCCAAGTGCGCGGAGAACAAAAGTTATATACTGCGTTGCGGAAACAAGAGCGTCTCCGCCGAAAGTCGAGTCGCTCGTTCCGTTAGTCAATTTGTTGGTATAAGCATAACCTACATACGGCTTTGCCCAATCAACATCATCGTTAAAAGGCGTGTTCCAAGTGCCACTTTTTGCCTCATCCTCTTTTCCCAAAAGACGGACAAGCATAGTTATGGCTTCATTTCTGGTTGGTGTACGGTCAAGGTCATAATCGGGTGTTCCGTCAGCATTTGTGCCGACACCGTTGAATAGTCCAAGTTCATGTAAGGAATCTGCTGCTTTTTTTGCCTCGTCAGAAGCGGCTAATGAAGGAATTACCATGCAAAATAATAAAACAAACGCTAATAATAATGTGATCGCCTTTTTCATTTCCCTAACCTCTCTTTCAAAATAATTCTACCACGCCCTTTTCGGGAAATAAAAAGGTGCGCAGCCCCAAACGGAACTACGCACCGAAAAACACACAGCTCCGTTTGTTGCCACACAAACTTCTACTTTATCCGTCCAACGAGAACGCCAAAGTGGAGAGTGTGTTTTTGCCTAAAGACAAAAACACATTCTCGTTAGACGGTAGAACAATATGAAGTTTGTGTGGCATTCTTATTATACCACGCCTTACGCCAAAATACAATAATTTATTTATTTCAATCAATCCATTTATTTGGTTATACAAAAAAAGCCCTAAAATCCGAAGATTTTAGGGCTTTTGGTGCGCGAGGCGGGACTTGAACCCGCACGCCCGTAGTGAGCACTAGAACCTGAATCTAGCGAGTCTGCCAATTCCACCACTCGCGCAAGCCTGCTTAGTTTAACACCTTTTTTCACCAATGTCAATACTTTTAGTGCCGCTCTTTTCAGAGCGGCGCTAAAATCATTTTCTTCTCGGTATTATAAGCAGTCTGCCGGGCTCGATCACAGCGTCGTCGGCAAGCCCGTTTGCCGTTATAATAAGCCTCGGAGTGCTCTTGCCCTCCTTGGCGAGGCTCCACATGGTGTCGCCCTTGTCGGCTCTTTTCAGCAGCAGCGACGGGGCGTTTTCCTCCTGCCCCTCGCATATATGGGCGGCGGTTATGAAGCTTATGTCCCTCTTTTTCTCCGTGATTATTCTGAATGTCACCTGGCATCTGGCGTCTATGCCTCCGGGGGCCGGGGCTGCGTAGATCTCTGCCGGGACGTGTACGGTCACGGGCTCCGAGGCGTCCGGGTAGTCCCTGGGAGCCTCCGCCGCCAATACGCCGGAGGCGCATTTCAGCTCCCCGCCGCCGATATACAGGACTTTGACGTTAATGTTTGCCGTCACCACCCCGTCCGTGAAAACTGCCGCGGCCGGGGGCTCGGCGGAAACGGAGACGATTTTTTCCACGCCCTCGGCGGGTATCGTTCCCCGCAGGGGCCCAGCCGCCTCGGCGGTCTCCCTGGCCGAAATGAGGCTCACCGTCCCGTAATCGCTGTTAAGGTCGCAGGAGGTGCAGTAGGCGTCGCTTATGTAGGTTACAGTTTTTGCCGCCAGCTGTCGGCATTGCAGGACGGCATTTACGTCCAGCAGCAGAGTCCTTTCTCCGTTGCCCCGGGTAAGAAAAACGCCGGTGAGGGCCGGGGTGACCTCAAAATCTTTTTCCTCCGCCCCCGCTTCCACGTCTATTACCTGGGAAAACGGCAGAGTTATGGCGGCTCTCTCCGCTTCTCCCCCGCCCGCCGGTATATAGACTGTTTCTGCCGTTATTATTCCCCGGACTATGAGCTTTGAGCCCACGGCCTTTTTCTCCTCGCAGTCGAGGCGGGCACGTGTGAGGAGCATTTCCCCTATTTCCGGCTTTCCGGCAGGAAGATTTACTTCCTCGGACATGGAAAAGGTCTTTTCAAAGGCCCTCTCCGTAACTGTTATATCGGCCCTGTTCTCGTTTACTTCCACACTGTCTCCACAGCCGGTGGTTATTGAAACGCTCCTGTCCGAAAGGCAGGTGACTGCGCAGGAAGCGGACACCGTAACCTCCAGCTTCCTGGGGTTTATCAGCCTCGGAGAAGCCGACGCGCCGGATATGGAGGCGATCAGGCCGGAATCTGCGTCAGCTCCGGGAACATCGCAGGTAAAGGTCAGCGGCGCTTCTGTGTTGAGCGCCGAGACGCTGCCGTTTTCAAACCGGCAGAGGACGGTTATATCCGCCGTGCCGGTGACGGTTATCCTGCCGTCTCTCGCCTCCTTTGAGCGCAGCAGCGGCAGGACGGAGGCGGAAATGATCTCATAAACGTCCGCCATGGCGTCCGGCACTATTTTTTCCGCCGACGCCTCCGTATCCACGACGCCGGCGAATACAGCCTCCATAAAGCTGAGGCTCTCGCTTTTAATTTCAAGCTCCACGTGTATTCCCCCTTACGTTGATACTGAACAGTATGACGCAAGGGGGACAAATATGCTTATTTCACCCGGCAAAAGCGCCGCAAAAATCCTGCGGCGCACCGGGGAGCCCTTATGACGAATATTTTCATGTCTTCACCTTTTCACGATAATTATTATCCCAACGCCCGACAGGGCGGCGCCCAGGGCGAACCACCAGAAGGACGCGGGCAGAATCAGCGCCAGCAGGATAACAGCTCCCGCAGCACAGCAAATTATTCCGGGCTTAGGCCCCGGAAAGCCTCTTTTCATTTTCTCCCACCTCCGTCTTACATATTATATTCAGGCCTCAGCCGTTCCGCTACCTATTGACCTGCTGTATTTTTAAGGGTACAATAAAGAAAAATCCAAAGGAGGCGGCCATGAGAAAAACATACCTTGATACAGCCCGCATAGCCGCCTGCTTTCTCGTCATCGTAAACCACACCAACAGCAGGATCTTCCTCTCCGCAGAGCCCTCGGGGCTGTGGGTCGTTTCGGTGGCGTATTTCTTTTTATCAAAAATCGCCGTGCCCATGTTCCTGCTGGTATCCGGCGATCTGCTTCTCGGCGGGCGGGAAAGCTATAAAAAAACCGCCGTCCGGTTTCTGCGGATCCTTGGGGCGCTGGTGCTGTTTTCGCTGATCTACTATCTGATCGGCTGCGCCGAGGGCGCACAGGTGTTCGGCGCGGGAGACTTTTTCCTCGCCATACTGAAGCACGACATCACCAACTGCTTCTGGTATCTGTATCTCTATCTGGCGCTGATGGTCATGCTCCCGGCTTTGCAGGCCATGGCGGCCGGGTTTGCCAAGAGGGATTTCGTTTACTTCTGCTTCATTTCGATAATCATTATCGGCGGAGTGCCGTATCTCACCCATTATTTCCCGGCCTTGGGCGAGATCCCCGGTCTTTATCTGCCCCTGTTCTCCGTTTATATCGGCCTTATGATGGTTGGAAGATACTTCGGCAGCGTATGTCCCCCGGGCAGAAGGACGGCAGCGATTGCCGCCGTCGTGTTTGTCGTCTGTATCGCGCTGAACGTGATCGGCACAAATTTTGAGTATAAAGCCTCTCCCTCCTGGTATCTGTTTTTTGACGAGCGGACAAGCGCTTTGATAACCATTCCATCCATTTGCGCCTTTATCCTGCTGAGGTACTTCGTAAAAGGCTCGGAGAGG
>JAFYCQ010000136.1 GCA_017539635.1 Oscillospiraceae bacterium | reverse complement strand
CTCAATAACGCCAAGGTTATCAAATCGGGTCTCAGCGGGGCCGGTTTCCGGGTCTGGGGCGGCGTCAATTCCCCCTACATCTGGCTCAAAACTCCCGAGGGTATGTCCTCCTGGGATTTCTTCGACGTCCTTCTGAGCAAGGCGAACATAGTCGGAACTCCCGGCTCGGGTTTTGGCCCCGCAGGCGAGGGCTTCTTCAGGCTCACAGCCTTTGGCAGCGCGGAAAGAACGGCTGAGGCTGTTGAGAGGATCAAAAATCTGTTCTGATCCCGGCTTCGATCTGAATATCATTTACCGAAAGAGGTAAAATTATGGGACTTTTTAAAAAGTTTAATTTGGGTCTTAAAAAGACCCGTGAGAGCGTTGCGGGGGCCATTGACGTGGCTCTCCACGGAAAAAACGAAATAACCGATGAATTTTACGATGAGCTGGAGGAGATCCTCATAACGGGCGACGTGGGTATGAACACGGCGCTGGAGATCACCGAAAAGCTTAAGGAGCGTGTGGCAAAGAAAAACCTGCGTACCCCGGAGAAGGTCAAGAATGCCATCAAGGAGATCGTCGCGGAGCTTTTGTCCGGGGGCGAGAGCCTTGAGATGATAACCCTGCCCTCCATTATACTGGTAATAGGCGTCAACGGCGTGGGCAAAACCACCTCCATAGGCAAGCTTGCCGCCATGTACAAGGCTGAGGGGAAAAAAGTCATTTTAGGCGCGGCGGATACTTTCCGCGCGGCGGCCATCGAGCAGCTTGAGGTCTGGGCCGACCGTGCAGGCGTGGAACTGGTAAAGCACAAGGAGGGCGCCGATCCGGCGGCTGTGGTTTTTGACACCATCTGTGCAGGCAAGGCAAGGAACGCCGATATGATCATCTGCGATACCGCAGGCAGACTCCACAACAAAAAGAACCTTATGGAGGAGCTTGCCAAAATATATAAAGTAATAGACAGGGAGCTTCCCTACTCCGACCGGGAGGTGCTGCTTGTGCTGGATGCCACCACCGGGCAGAACGCGGTCAATCAGGCAAAGGAATTCAAGGATATTGCCGAGGTTACCGGCATCATACTCACAAAGCTTGACGGCACCGCGAGGGGCGGCGTTGTGCTCAACATCAAAAACGAACTGGGCATACCCGTCAAATTTATAGGCGTGGGCGAGCAGATAGACGATCTGCAGCCCTTCAACCCCGCAATGTTCGCAGACGCGCTTTTTGACACAAAGGTCGCCGATAAAACTGATGAGGACGGCGCAGAGGAAGAATAAGCCCTGTGCGGAGCGGTGTATTATGGACAATAAATGCTGCTGGGTCTGGCTGCAATCAGTTTTGGGCATAGGCGGAAAGGCATCGGTTGATGAGATACTCAGGGAGTTCGGAACCGCCGAAAATGTTTACGAAGCGTCGGATATGCAGCGCAGGATCTCAAATGTTTTTGACGAAAAGCAAATAGAAAAATTAAACACTAAAACGATAGATGAAGCGGTGCGCGTCGTTGAACAGTGCAAAAGGCTCGGGCTTGGGATCGTCACCCCGGACGATGAAAGTTATCCGGAAAAACTTAAGGATATCGGGGATATTCCCCTTGTGCTTTACGTCAAGGGCGGGCTGGACTGTCTCAAAGACTGCGTCTCCATCGCCATGGTGGGTTCAAGGAAGATCTCCCCGG
>JAFYCQ010000135.1 GCA_017539635.1 Oscillospiraceae bacterium | reverse complement strand
TCCGGGGTCAAAATAAAGCCCCTGCTCTACGGCGGAGGGCAGGAAAAAGATCTCCGTCCGGGGACGGAAGCCCTGCCAAACATTGCCGCTTTCGGCACGGCTGCGGAGATCGGGGCAAAAAAGCTCAGCGAGACTGAAAAGCATCTGCTTGAGCTGCGGAACTACACGCTTAACGCCCTGCAAAAAGCCATACCGGGCATCGTTTGTGTGACGGAGGGCCAGCCCTCGATCCTCCCCCTGTCCCTTCCGGGATACAGAAGCGAGGTGCTGCTGAACTATTTAGACGCCCGAGGTATCTGCGTCTCGAAATCCTCCGCCTGCAAAAGGGGCGGCCGCAGCCACGTTCTGGAGGCCATGGGGCTCTCCCCGAAAATCATCGACGGGGCTCTGCGGGTCAGCTTTTCCCGGGAAAACACGCCTGAGGAAGCGAACGAACTGGTAAAAGCCCTGACCGAGGCCGTAAACACCCTCGCCCACAGATAGGAGAAAACCATGTACGAGGAAGTTTTGTCCCCCCTGCCGGACGCCGGGGCGTATCTGAAGAGGATAGGCTTTGACAGCAAAATAAGGCTCGACCTTGACACACTTTTCCGGCTGACTCTCTGCCACCTGGAGACCGTGCCCTTTGAAAATCTGGACATCTGCGACGGGGACATGGTGGTGAGCCTCGCCGTCTCCGACATTTTCCAAAAGGTGGTGACGAAAAACAGAGGCGGTTACTGCTTTGAGCTTAATTCCCTCTTCTGCGCCCTGCTGGCATCGTTGGGCTTTGACTGCCGTCCGGTCATAGGCAGGACGCTGAGAGGCCGGGAAAGCCGGGGCTTTGCCGGCCACCGGGCGACGCTGGTCGCCATAAACGGGCGCAGATACCTTTGCGACGTGGGCTCCGGCGGCCCCTCCCCGGCCACTCCCCTGGACATTGACGAAAGGGGCGTGCAGAAAACCGAGCGCGGCGAATTTTACCTCGCCCCCACGGAATACGGAGAGACCATGCTCTGGCGCAAAACGCCGGAGGGGGATGAAAAGCTCATCTCCTTTTCCGCCGGTCTCTGCGACCCCAGAGACTTCATCACGCCCAATTATTACTACTGCAAGGCCCCGGATTCGGTTTTCAGACAAAAGCGCATCGTAAATCTCCGCACAAGGGAGGGCTCCGTTTCCATTGACGGAGACATTCTCAGGAAACGCCTGGGCGGCGAAATCAGGGAAACGCCGCTGTCAACACCGGAGGAGCTGAAAGCGGCGCTTAAGGAACACTTTGGAATAATTATATAGTATAACCCCGCGCATCATGCGCGGGGTTATTTTCCTAAAGTACAGAAAAATCAAAGCTGTCGGCCAGTTCTTCGAGTCTCCCCGGCGTTTTCAGGCCGGAAAGGACGTTGACGGCTATAAAGCAGTCCTCCAGGTCGGCAAAGACGAGCGATTTGTATTCGCCGAGAGCCAGCAGCACCGGCACGCCGCATTTCGTTTTGTACTCCCACTGTTCGTAGAGGCCAGTGTCGCCCACATTGAGGCCCACGGCGTCCAAAACGCCCTTCATGCTCCGGCGGAACTGATAATCAACCTCTTCGCCGTCGGAAAAAGCGTACCGCCCGTCAAACTGGAAGGTGCCGTCGTCGTATGTATAGCCGGCGCCCCGGTTTTCTCCGGCAAAGTCGCCGAAGAGCTCCGAAAGCCTGTCTGTTGATGCCTCTGAAAACCCGCTGTGGAGGGTAAGGCCGTATTTTTCGGCAATGGCGTCAAGGGCGTCGGCCATTTCCTGAGTGTAGGCGAAATACAAGGCGTACTTTTCACCCGGCCCCGTGGGGCCGTTGCCGACGGCGGCCAGCATTTCTCCGTCGGTGTCGTAGGTGTGGATAAACCGCATCCACTCCTCCATGGCCGTCTTTTCAGGGCTGTCGGCGTAGCCCTGCAGGCTTATGAAGCCTTTTCCGGCCAGGGGATCCCAGCGGCCGCCGCCGTTTATTACCCGGTTGCTTTCCGGCCCCTCTCTGACTTCAAGCTCCTGCACCGAGTGGCCGAACACCGCCGCGGCCGAGACGCCCAGGGCCAGAATTATTGCGGCCGCGGCTATGACCCAGGGGCGAAGGCCTCTCCGCCTTTTGGGAACATCGGCAAGCTTCCCTTCGTCCACCGTCGTGTGGAGTTGGGAGAAAACCTGGCGATAACTGTCCATTTCCATTTATTTGTCCTCCGTGAGAATATTTTTGAGCATCTGTCTGCCCCGGGAGAGCCGGGTGGTGACGGCACTCTCTTTTGCGCCCGTAAGCTCCCCTATCTCCCGGGCCGACATGTCCTCGTAATAAAAGAGGTACATAGCCGTCCTGTATTTTTCCGGCAGGGACATTACGGCGGAATAGAGCTCCCTCTGCTCTCCCCTGTCAAAAGCCGGCACTTCCTCGGGCATGGGCTCCCGCTTTTTTCGCCAGGCGGAACGCAGCTCGTTTTTGCAAAGATTTATAGTTACCCGTATGAGCCAGCGCTTTGCGTGGTCGTCGCCGGAAAAGGGCTTATTACGAGACAGGAGCCTTAAAAGCGTCTCCTGGGTAACGTCGTCGGCGTCAGCGGGCGACGCCAGCATATTCAGAGCCACCCGATAGACCGTGTCCTTGTACCTGGCCGCAAGTCTCAGGAATTCTTCCCGCTCCAAGAGAACCCCACCTCCTTCTTTCTACTAATAAAACACACGGAGGATAATAAACGTCACAAAAAACTCAGCGCCGGGGAAATTATTCCCCGGCGCGCTGTTCGGTTAAAGATTTACTCGCTGTCTATGAGGCCGTAGCCGCCGTTTTTGCGTCTGTAGACGATGGCGAAGGCGTCGTTTTCCTCCTGATTTTTGAAGGCGAAGAACTCGTGATCCAGCAGGTTCATCTGGAGTATGGCCTCCTCAGGGGTCATGGGCTTTATGGCAAATCTCTTGGTGCGGACGATCTGGAAATCGTCTTTCTCGGCATCTAAGTCCAGGTGTGCTACGGAGGGATTGATCTCCCTTTCCAGGGCGCCCTCTCTCAAGCGCTTTTCAAGGCGAGTCTTATTCTTGCGTATCTGGCGCTCAATGGCAGCGACGGCGGAATCCACGGAGGCGTACATGTCGTTGGTGGACTCGCTGACTCTGTAATACATGCCGTTGTTTCTGAGGGTGATCTCGGCGATGTGGCGTCCCCGCTCGATGGTGAAGGTCACAAATGCGTCAGACTCAGTCTTGAAGAAGCGGTCGAGCTTGGATATCTTCTTCTCGGAATATGCCCGCAGCTCGTCGGAAATTTGGACTTTCTTTTCGTTGTAAGTGAATTTCATAATTTACAACTCCTTTCCGGTGAGAATGGTCTCACCGCTTTAGAACAGTATAACATAAAGAGTGCAAAAATAAAAGTGTTTGAGGAAATTTTTGTCACAACACCGCCGAGGCGTGGCGGGTGGCGTGGCAGCTCATATTTACCACGCAGGGCAGCCCCGCTATGTGGGTCGGATATACCTCGATATTCACGGCAAGGGCGGTATTTATGCCGCCGAAGCCCTGGGGGCCTATCCCCAGCCGGTTAATGCGCCGTAGCAGCCTGCTTTCCATCGAGGCGTAGTATTCATCGGGATTTCTGGTGTCCGCGGGGCGTATGAGCGCCCTTTTTGCCAGTATCGCCGCCATTTCAACGGTGCCCCCCAGGCCAACGCCCACGATGACCGGCGGACAGGGGTTTGCTCCCGCCTTGTCCACCGTCTCCACGATAAACTCCTCCACGGCGGCCTCTCCGGCGGAGGGCAGGAGCATCTTCATGGCGCTCATGTTCTCGCTGCCGAAGCCCTTGGGGGCCACGGTTATTTCCAGCTTATCTCCGGGAACTATGCGGCTGTGGATCACTGCGGGGGTGTTGTCGTTGGTGTTCACGCGCCGCAGAGGGTCTGAAACCACGGATTTTCTCAGGGCGCCGTTCACATATCCCCGTCGGACGCCCTCGTTCACCGCCTCATAGAGGTCGCCGCCCGTAATATGCGCCTCCTGCCCTAAATCCAGGAAAACCACGGTCATACCCGTGTCCTGGCAGATGGGCAGTCCCGAGGAGGCGGCGAATTTGAAATTCTCCACTATATCGCAGAGAGCGGCCTGTCCCGCCTTTGAGGGCTCGGAGTCGCAGGCGCACTCCAAAAGTATCCCCACGTCCGGCGGCAGAAAAGTCGCAGCCTTTATACAGAGCTTTTCTATAGTTTCCGTTATCCTGTCGCAGCTTATGTCCCGCATATTATCACTCCATTTTTCAGGTACTATTATTTTAACACCTGCCGGGATAATTAACAATGACAAATTTGGCGTTTTGTGTTACAATAGCGGCAACAATTATTCTGGAGGATTTTTATGTTCCGCATAGGATGTCACCTCTCCGCCTCCGGCGGGTTTACGGCCATGGGAAAAACGGCCGCGGAGATAGGAGCCGACGTATTTCAGTTTTTCACCCGCAATCCAAGAGGCGGCGCCGCCAAGGCCATAGATGAAAAGGACGTGGAAGCCTTTCTCGCCCTCTCTGCGGAAAAGGGCATAAGCACCATTCTGGCCCACGCGCCCTACACACTCAACGCCTGCGCCTCGGCGGAAAACACCCTCAATTTTGCCCGGGAGACCATGGCGGACGACCTTGCCCGCATGGAGTACATCCCCGGAAACCTCTACAATTTCCACCCCGGCAGCCACGTGGGACAGGGGGTCGAAAGGGGCATCGAGCTCATCGCCGAGACCCTGAACATGACGCTTAGAACTGATTTCCACACCACCGTCCTTTTGGAGACGATGGCCGGCAAGGGCTCGGAGGTGGGGGGCAAATTTGAGGAAATACGGGAGATCATAGACAGGACTGAGCTTTCCCACATGCTGGGCGTCTGCCTGGACACCTGCCACGTCTATGACGCCGGGTATGACATAGTAAACGATTTGGACGGCGTACTGGCGGAATTTGACCGGGTCATAGGCCTTAACAGACTCAAGGCCATACACCTTAACGACAGCAAAAACCCCTTTAACAGCCACAAGGACAGGCATGAGGTCATAGGCGGGGGATCTCTCGGCATCGAGGCCATAACAAGGGTCATAAACCACCCGGCTTTAAGAGAGCTGCCCTTCTATCTGGAGACCCCCAACGAGCTTGCCGGGTACGCGAAAGAGATAGAAACTCTCAAAGGTCTGTATATTGAGTAATTATTTTTGTTTTTTCACTTGACATTTCCGCCCGCTGTGCTATAATGAACAAGCTATGCGGGCGTAGCTCATCTGGTAGAGCGCCACCTTGCCAAGGTGGAGGTAGCGAGTCCGAGCCTCGTCGTCCGCTCCAAAAAATAACGACACACGTTTTGTGTGTCGTTATTTTTTTATTTCCCGTAAAAAAACCGGCAGGCTTCTGGCCTGCCGGTTTTTTCAGTAAAATCAGTTGTACTTTTTCCGTCCGGTGTAGGTGGTGTGGAGCAGCTCGTGGGCCTTGTGGCTGTTGGGCTCGCCCAAGTAAGTGTCGTAGATCTCCTTCACCACGGGGTTTTCATGGCTCTTGCGGAGAGTCATGGCCTCGTCCTCGGAGTAAAGGGCCTTGGCGCGAAGCGCCTTGAGATCCGTGAAGTTGTGGACGTAGCCGGGCTGGTGGGGCTGTCCGCCGCCGTTTACGCAGCCGCCGGGGCAGCACATGACTTCCACGAAGGTGTAGTCCTTCTCGCCGGACTTTATCATATCCAGCAGCTTGGCGGCATTTGAAAGGCCGGAGGTTACGGCCACCTTGACCTTAG
>JAFYCQ010000134.1 GCA_017539635.1 Oscillospiraceae bacterium | reverse complement strand
CTTGCCCAGGCCGACAGGCTCGGACTCATTCCCGATTCTCTCAAGGGTGCCGATCTCACGAAGCCCATTACGAGAGCTGAGTTTGCCGCCGTTTCCGTTAAGGCATACGAGGCCCTTTCCGGCGAGAAAGCCGCGCCCATAGCCAAAAACCCCTTCACCGACACGAAGGACGAGGAGGTTTTGAAGGCCTTCAACGTGGGCGTCACCAACGGCACCAGCGACACCACCTTCTCCCCCGACGTGCTTCTTAACCGGGAGCAGGCGGCCACCATGCTGACGAGAGTTTTCAAGAAAACGGCCTTCGACGGCTGGACGCTGGCGACAGACGCAAATTACAACGCCATATTCAGGACCCTGTTCGAGTATCCCGAGCCCTTCGCCGATGACGAGTATATCTCCGCCTGGGCAAAGGACAGCGTCTATTTCATGGCGGCAAAGGGCATTATAAACGGCGTCGGCGACAACAAGTTCGCCCCCAGGGCAGTGACCGAGGCGGAGGCCGCCATAGGCTACGCCCAGGCCACCCGTGAGCAGGCGATAGTCATAGCCGCGAGAATGGTGAACAATCTGAAATAAGCGTACATAATAACTAACAACAGCCTCCCGGCCGACCGGGAGGCTGTGTCGTTTAAGCCAGCTATTTTATAAACAGCTCCAATACATACACCGTCAGGCAGCAGGAGGCGGCAACGGGGAACAGACCGCCGCCCAGCCAGGCTATAATAATGCCCACGATCAGCGCGGCGACGCCGGAATAGATGTTCTGGGTGGCGTTCATCATGGCGGGGAAGGTCATGACCGCAAGGGTCACATAAGGGACGTAATACAGGAAGGACTGGAAAAACCGATTGTTTATCCTCTTGCGCACCACGGTGAGGGGGATGACCCGAATGGCGTAGGTCACGACGGCCATCACCAGGAGATAAATATAGATGTTTTTACTCACGGCGTTTTTCCCTCCTCATCCATTTTGATGGGGAAGCACAATGCCGCGGCGGCGGAAATGACTATGGTGAGAATGTATATCCTCGTGCCCTCGGATAGGGAGGAGATGCCGGGCAGGACTCCCGCCGCCCAGCTGGCGGCAAAGCTGAAAAGAATGAGCCCGGCCACGATCTTGTCCTTTTTGGCCGCCGGGATGATGACGGCAAGGAACATGCCGTAAAGAGCCACGCTCAGGGCGCTTACGACAGAGGCGGGCAAAAGCTGCCCCGCCAAAACCCCGACCCCGGTGCCCACGGCCCAGCAGGGGGAGGCGACGCAGATGGCGCCGTACATGAAAACAGGGCTTAAATACCCCGGCCTCGATATGGTGGCGGCGAAAAGCTCGTCCGTTATGAAATAGCCCATCAAAAAGCGGTGGATTGGATTTATGTCCGGCTTCATCCGCTGGCTCATGGCAAAGCTCATGAGCATGTACCGGGCGTTGGCTATAAGCGTCATAAGGGCCATTTCCAGATATGCCCCGGCGGAGGCTATTATGGTTATGGCGGCGTATTCCCCGGCGGAGGCGTGGCCCAAAAGGCTCATGAGGAAACCCTGAAAGGCGGTCATGCCGGCGTTTTTCGCGGCAATGCCCAGGGAAAAGGACACAGCAAAATAACCGAGGCCAATGGGGATGCCCGCCATAATGCCCTCGATAAATACTACTCTTTTTGATTTTATCATCTCCGGAGCCCCCTCGCGGTAGGCCCGGCGATTTTTATTGCCCATCGTCTCTCCTCTTTTCTCACTGTATTGTAACACAGACCCCGACGCCTCGTAAAGATGCCCGGGGCTTGTTTTTTCTTCGGATTAAGATATAATAACTGAGAAGCAGTTATTATATCTGCGCATGTCGCCTCTCCGAGGCGACGCGCTGAATAATTAAAGACCGTGCCGTCTCAGACGGCACATGGCCAATTATATCATTATAAGTCTAAGGAGGCGAGGAGCATGTCCATCGTCGGCGCGATAATCGTTCCCCATCCGCCGGTCATAATCCCCGAGGTGGGGAAGGGCCGGGAAAAGGAGATCCAGAATACCATTGACGCATACCGGAAGGCCGCACAGCGCGTCGCCTCCTGGCAGCCGGAAACGCTGATACTCTCCTCGCCCCATGCCATGATGTACGGGGACTACAACCACATTTCCCCCGGCAAGGGAGCTGAGGGTGATCTGGCGGATTTCGGCGCTTCCGGGGTGAAGATAAAGGTCGATTATGACGTTGAGCTCCGGGATGAGCTGACGAAAAGCCTTAGCGAGGCCGGCGTCCCCGCCGGAGTGCTGGGCGATAAAAAGCCGAGGCTGGATCACGGCAGCCTCATACCCCTGTATTTCCTCCGGGAGGCGGGGGTAAATTGTCCCATACTGCGCATAGGTCTCTCCGGACTGCCGGCCATAAAGCACTATGAGCTGGGCTGCCGGATAGCCGAGGCCGTTGAGAAGGTCGGCAGGAGGGCGGCCTATATCGCCAGCGGGGATCTGAGCCACAAGCTTAAATCGGACGGCCCTTACGGTTTTTCGCCCGAGGGGCCGGAGTACGACAGACAGATAGAGGAAATCATGTCCACCGGGGACTTCTCCCGGCTGCTGACAATGAACGCCGGCTTCTGCGACAAGGCCGCCGAGTGCGGCCAGCGGTCATTTCAGATAATGGCCGGCGCGCTGGACGGATTATCTGTCACGCCGGAATTGCTCAGCCACGAGGGGCCCTTCGGCGTGGGCTACGGCGTTGCCGTATTCACCGTTAACGGGAAAGACGGGAGCCGCCGCTTCGGGGAGGCCTTCAATAAGGCCGAAAGAGAGAGGATGGAGGCCCGAAAGGCCGGGGAGGACGAATACGTGAGGCTGGCCCGCCTGTCCCTGGAGACCTTTGTGAATACCGGAAAACGTCTCGATAAGCTGCCGGAAAACCTGCCGAAGACCATGCTCGATACCAGAGCCGGGGCCTTCGTGTCCCTGCACAAGGACGGGCAGCTCAGAGGCTGCATCGGAACCATCGCCCCCACCACCGGGAGCGTGGCTGAAGAGATAGTGCAGAACGCCGTATCCGCCTGCGCAAACGACCCTCGGTTTTACCCTGTTCTCAAAAGCGAGCTGGAGGATCTTGAGTACAGCGTGGACGTTTTAGGGCAGGCGGAGGACATCTCCTCAAAGGCGGAACTGGACGTGCACAAGTACGGCGTCATCGTAACATGCGGGTCTAAAAGAGGACTTCTGCTGCCCGATCTGGAGGGCGTGGACACCATTGACGAGCAGGTCGCCATCGCCATGCGGAAAGGCGGAATAAGAGAGGGAGAAAAGTACTCTCTGCAGCGTTTCCGGGTGGTGCGCCACAGATGAAAGCCGTGTGTCCAATCTGCCCCAGAGCCTGCCTTTTAGAGGAGGGGCAGACCGGCTTTTGCCGGGGGCGGAAAAACATAGGCGGCGAGGTTTTGCCGGTCAATTACGGCAGGATAACGAGCCTTGCCCTGGACCCCGTTGAGAAAAAGCCGCTGCGGAGGTTTCATCCCGGCAAAAAAGTGCTGTCACTAGGACTTTTCGGCTG
>JAFYCQ010000133.1 GCA_017539635.1 Oscillospiraceae bacterium | reverse complement strand
CGGCTCCTTCCTCCGGGCCTTCCCGGGCGCGGACGACCGGAAATTCGCCGAGGAGCTGCGGAAGACGCTGCGCCATGAGCTGACCCACCACGTGGAGAGCCTGGCCGGGGACAGGAGCCTGGAATACGAGGATGACAGGTTCATGGGCGACTATGAGGCCATGACGAAAAACGAGCCTTTGGACGTGGACAGCGTGCTTTTCGCCGGCAGGGACGTTGACCTGATAACCGCGGCGGCAGCGCTTTTTGACCTGCGCAGCCGGGAAAAGGGGGATGCCATTCCCTGCGCCTGCACTTACACGGGAGAAGGGGAGGCGCCGGAAGTCTCGCCTAAAATGAAAAAGGCGGCGGAGAGCCTCGGCGTTGACCTGTCCGGAGTTAAGGCGCTGCCGCTTAACGAGCAGCTTCTTTACTCCTACGACGCGGTGTTCTGCATGACGGAAGAGGAGGCCGACGACCTGGCGGACGACCACCCCAGGTGGGACATGCGCATCTTTGCCCTGGGCGACAGGGATATAGAGAGGCCGAAAACGCCTCTTGGCTGGGGCGGCTGCTTAAAGAGCATCGACGAGGCCGTCACACAGCTTTCAGACGAGCTTTTTGCGGAGGAATAGACATGCTTGCTATTAAGAGGGCTAAGCCCGAAGATATAAAACGAGTGACGGAAATAGCGCGGGAGTCCTTCCCCGACCCCTGGTCGGAGGAGAGCTTTGCCCGGGAATTGACCGCCGACGGCGCATTTTACGTGGCGGAAAACGACGGCAGCCTCGACGGGTATATCATCATACGCAGCATGGGCGAGGAGTATGAGATTCTGGACGTAGCCGTCGCTCAGAGCGCCCGACGGGATGGGATAGGCGAGGCCATGCTGGCCACCGCCGTTAGTTTCGCCTTTGAGAGTTGGGGCAAAAAGGTCTGGCTCGAGGTCAGAGAGAGCAACGAAGCGGCCCTGGGCCTTTATAAGAAGTACAAATTCAAAGAGGTGGGGCGCAGAAAGGGTTACTACTCAAACCCCACTGAGGACGCCATACTTATGGAGAGGCAGTTATGATAATCCTGGGCATAGAATCCTCCTGCGACGAGACGGCGGCAGCCCTCGTCCGGGACGGCAGGGAAGTGCTTTCTGACGTGATCTGCTCCCAGGCGGACATGCACGCCATTTACGGCGGCGTGGTGCCGGAGATAGCCTCCCGCAGCCACATTACCGTAATAAGCCGCCTGGCCGGGGAGGCCGTATCCCGCGCCGGGCTGACAAAAAAGGACATAGACGCCGTAGCGGTCACCTACGCCCCGGGGCTCATAGGAGCCCTGTTGGTGGGGCTCAATTTCGCCAAGGGCGCCGCTTTATCTTTGGGCGTGCCCCTCATCCCCGTGCACCATCTGCGGGGCCACATTGCGGCAAATTACCTGGCCTATCCGGAGCTTGAACCGCCTTTTCTATGTCTTGCCATATCCGGCGGCAACTCCGCAATAGTGGACGTCCGGGACTACACGGACATGAGCCTCATAGGCGCCACCAGGGACGACGCGGCGGGGGAGTGCTTCGACAAGGCCGCCCGTGTTTTGGGGCTGCCTTACCCCGGCGGCGCGCCAATGGAGAAGCTGGCCCAGGGCGGCAGCGACACGGCCTACGACCTGCCGAGAGCTAACGTTGAGGGCTCTGTCTATGACATGTCCTTTTCCGGCCTTAAAACGGCCGTGGTGAACATCGTCCACAACGCTTCCCAGAAGGGAGAGGAAATCGACCGAGCGGGGCTTGCCGCCTCCTTCGCGGCGGCCGTCAGGGACACCCTTGTGCCCCGGACAATGGTGGCGGCTGAGGAATTCGGCCGCGACACCATAGTGGTGGCCGGGGGCGTGGCCGCCAACTCCCGCATCCGGGGAGATTTTGAAAGGGCCGCAGAAAAGGCGGGGAAAAGGCTCTTCGTCCCGCCCTTAAAGCTCTGCGGCGACAACGGCGCCATG
>JAFYCQ010000132.1 GCA_017539635.1 Oscillospiraceae bacterium | reverse complement strand
TCTGGGCGCGGACGTGGGCGGCTATTACGCCTCCGGAGGTTAAGGGACCATGAAGGACCGGGACACCTTTTCATCCTGCCACCCGGCGGTGAATTTCCTGTATTTCGGGCTGGTTTTTCTCTTCGCCATGTTTTTCACTCACCCGGTGAGCCTTGTCATCTCGCTTCTCTGCGCCGTGGGGTATCACGTTTATCTGAACGGGCGCAAGTCAGTCCGGTATTCTTTCGGCTTTCTGCTGCCGATACTCATACTGGCGGCCCTCATAAACCCCGCCTTTACCCACGAGGGGGCCACGATACTGACATATCTGCCCACCGGCAACCCCCTGACGCTGGAGAGCATTCTTTACGGCCTGGCCGCCGCCGGGATGCTGGCCGCCGTAATTACATGGTTTTCCTGCTATACGGCGGTTATGACCTCCGACAAGTTCGTTTATCTCTTCGGCAGGGTAATACCGGCCTTAAGCCTCGTTCTCAGCATGACGCTGCGGTTCGTCCCGAAATTCAAGGCCCAGTTTGCCGCCGTTAAGGAGGCGCAGAAATGCGTGGGGCGGGACACGGCGGAGGGCTCGCTGATACTCAGGCTAAAAAATGCCGCCCGGGTGCTTTCCATAGTCACCACCTGGGCGCTGGAAAACGCCATAGAGACGGCGGACAGCATGAAGTGCCGGGGCTACGGTCTTCCCGGGAGGACGGCGTATTCGATCTACCGCTTCGACAGCCGGGACAAGGCGGCCCTATTATGGCTCTGCTTCTGCGGCTTTTACATCATCTCCGGGTGGATAGCCGGGGGCTTTTACTGGCGCTGGTACCCCACGGTCAAGGGGGCGGGGATTTCGGTATGGACTGCGAGCTTTCAGCTTGTGTATCTCGCATTGTGCCTCACGCCGGTCATCATGGACGTTTACGCCGATGTGCGTTTTAACAGAATTACGGAAAGGTTATGAGCTCTTTGTCAGATAGCGTTGCCTGTCTGAAAATTGAAAATCTGAGCTTTACTTACCCGGAGCAGGAAAAAAAGGCGCTCAACAGCGTCTTTTTGGAGGTGCCCCGGGGAGGATTCGTCGTGCTCTGCGGCCCCTCCGGCTGCGGAAAGACCACCCTTCTGCGCCAGTGCAAAACGGCCCTGGCTCCCCACGGAAAAAGAGAGGGGAGGATCCTCTTTGCCGGGCGGGAGCTGGCAAAACTCGACGACAGAGAGCAGAGCACCCGCATCGGCTTTGTGCAGCAGAGCCCGGAAAACCAGATAGTCACGGACAAGGTCTGGCATGAGCTGGCCTTCGGTCTGGAGAGCTTAGGCTTCGACACGCCCGCGATCCGCCGGAGGGTGGCGGAAATGGCCTCCTTCTTCGGCATACAGAACTGGTTTTACAAAAACGTGACCGAGCTCTCCGGCGGACAGAAGCAGCTTTTGAATCTGGCCTCCGTCATGGTCATGCAGCCGGAGATACTCATACTGGACGAGCCCACAAGCCAGTTAGACCCCATAGCGGCCTCGGAATTTATCGCCACTCTGGGTAAGATCAACCGGGAATTGGGCACGGCCGTTTTATTAACGGAGCACCGGCTGGAGGAGGTCTTTCCCCTGTCCACAACGGCGGCGGTCCTGGAAGAGGGGAGCATCATCGCCGAAGGCGCCCCTGCCAGGGTGGGGGCTATGCTCAGGGATCGGGGCCATTCCATGTTCCTCGCCATGCCCACGGCCATGCGGGTCTGGGCGGCGACGGAAACAGGAGACAAATGTCCCGTAACGGTCAAGGAGGGGAGAAACTGGCTCTCCCGCTTCGCCGGATCCCACGAATTAAAGCCTGTCCCCGATTCCCCGGTGCGGGAATTTAAGGGCGAGCCTGTCATATCGGCGGAGGAGGTCTGGTTCAAATACGAAAAAGATCTGCCGGACGCGGTAAAGGGGCTGAGCTTAAGCCTCCGCAAGGGGGAGTTTCTCGCCGTTTTAGGCGGCAACGGCACGGGCAAGACCACCAGCTTAAAGCTCTTAGCCGGGATATACAAGCCCTACCGGGGCGAAATGACATGTAACGGCTCCGTGGGCCTTCTGCCCCAGAATCCCCAGACGCTTTTCGTCAAAAAGACGCTGCGGGAGGACATTTTGGAGATACTGCCGAAAAAGGACGAAAACCGGGAGGAAAAGGCCGCCCGGGCAATTCGCCTGTGCCGCATAGAGGAGCTTTTGGACCGGCATCCCTACGACCTCTCCGGAGGAGAGCAGCAGCGGGCGGCGCTTGCAAAGGTGCTGCTCACCGAGCCGGACATACTGCTTTTAGACGAG
>JAFYCQ010000131.1 GCA_017539635.1 Oscillospiraceae bacterium | reverse complement strand
GGCGGCCTCGGCCCCGGAGGTTATGGGGTTTCCGTCGTAGTTTACATATACCGGAAGTGAAGCGTCGCTGAAGGTCTTGGTTTTGAAAAGCTCCTCCATGACCTTTGCCGCCGGCTCCATCATTTTGCAGTGGAATGGGGCGCTGACGGCCAGGGGCTTTACGTGGAAGCCCCGCTCCCGCATGAGCACCGTGGCCTTTTCTATGCCGCCTACGGTGCCGGAAATGACGGTCTGGATGGGGGAATTGTAGTTTGCCGGCTCCACATACTCATCTATGCCGCGGCAGATCTCGTCTATCACGTCGGCGTCGCCGCCCACGACGGCGGCCATAGTGCCCACGCCGGGAGGCACGGCCTCCTGCATGGCGTCCGCCCTGATCTGCACCATCTTAAAGGCCGTCTCCAGGTCGAAGACCCCGGCGTAAACGTGGGCCGCGTATTCGCCCAGAGAGAAGCCCGCCACCGCCTCCGGCTCAATGCCGTGGGCCCGGAGCACAAGACCTGCCGCCACGTCCCCAGCCAGCATGCAGGGCTGGGTGTTGTGGGTCATGTTCTGCTCCTCCTGGGGCCCCTCGAAGCAGAGGGCGGAAATGTCCCGCCCCAGGGCTCTGTCGGCGGTATCGAAGACCTCCCGCACCACGGGCTCAGTATCGAAAAGCTCCTTGAACATGCCGGGATACTGGGCTCCCTGGCCGGAAAATACAAATGCTGTTTTCATTGGCTGCCGTTCCTTTTAAACGTAGTTTTTACACACTAATTAATGAGTATATCATACTTTTCTTAAAAACTCAACATTTATTGTTATTAGTCCCGCCTGTCATGTCAAAGCTGATTTCCAGCAGCTCCTTTATCGTCTCCTCACCCGCTTCTCCGTCCAGGACGAGGCCGATCCAGTTTTTCTTGTTCATGTGCCAGGCCGGCACCACGCCGGGGCTCCCTATAAACGAGCCGCCCAGCAGCGGGCCGCACTTCACGTTCATCAGACGGGCCGTCCCCTCGCCGGAAAGTCCGATTTTTGCCCGCTGCACCTCCATGACTATGGCAAACCACTTGCGGTTGCCGTCATGCCGGAAAATGAAGGCGTCGGGATAGTCCGGCCACAGGTATTCCGGCTCCGCGCCGTAGCGGGACAGTATATATTCCTTTATCTCCTCCGGCGTCATGCTTTACGCCTCCTCGCAGTATTCTCCGTACTCGCACCCGGCGCTGTAAAGATAGACCTTGTCCACCAGCTTTTTGCCCCGGTAAAGGCTCACCGTGCCCTTGCCGTTGCCGCCGTTCCAGAGCCGGTTGTGGAGCTTTTTGCCGTTGGGCGCCTCGTATTTTATGAGCAGCATGTCCTTTTTCTCGCAGGTGATGTCCGTCACCATGCGGTTTCTCAGGGTCTTCTGCTCCACATGCCAGATTATGTGCGTGTCAGTCTCCCGGCAGTCGAATTTCGTCTTTGTGAAGGTCCAGAACTTTGAGAAATTGAACTCAAAGCACCTGCCCTCATAATAAAAGGCCGAAAGCAGCTTGCGCTTCAAGGCAACGGGGCCTATCTTCGGGCATCCGCCGCCGATGTCGAAAACGCTGTTATAAAGCCGCTTGCCTGTTTTTTCGCTTATGAGGTCGCAGGAGCTGAGCCATACCCAGGGCGAGGTGAAGTCCTTGCCCCAGTTTTTGTCGGCGTAGCCGAAGCATTCCTCCGGAGTAATCACGTACTTCTCCCCGTCCAGGATGACTTCGCCGGAATACTCCGTCTTCATGCCCTCGGCGTGCCAGAACATCTGGAAGGCCTGTATGGTGCGAAAGAGCTTTCCCGCGCCGTAGCCCACATTGTAGGGTATCTTTTTGTCTATCTTCAGATCCCAGCTGACGGTGCCGGGATCGCACATCATTTCCGGGCGGGCGGCTTCCTCCCGGGAAACCGATACCGTGCCGCGGCTTTCCGTCTCGGTAAGAAAGCAGTCCCCGGCCTCAACGGAAAAGGGTACTCCCCAGTCCATTTTCACCTGGTCCCAGCCGAAAAACCGGTGCATCTGCCGGGCGTTATTCCCCCAGCAGCCGAACTTTACCATGAGGTAAGAGGGCCTTTTGCCCTGAGCTTTATTATCTGGGGCCTGCCCCAAAACGGGCGCACTTCCCCCTAAGGCGGGGTTGCAGACGAAAAACTCCATGAAAAATCCCCGCTTCTCCCCCGTTTTCTCACTTGTCCCCGTGAAGGAATGCCACCACCAGTCGTAGCCGAGAGAGGCCTGTCCGCCGTAGAGCTGACATGCGTCTCTGGAAATATCGCTTTTACTGATCATTCAAAGCATCTCCTTTACCGATACGGATATTATACTTTAGCGTGGTGAAAAATGCAAGAGGCCGGACGCTTGAAACACAGCTTTTAAGGGTTTATACTTAAGGCAATACCGCATAATTCTGGTGCGCAGATTGCGCCGTCAGAATTTTCGTCAGATCGTCTGAAAACCGCAGGGAATACTTGGTGTATTTCCGAGGATTTTCGGGCGATATGACGGATGTTTATGCCATGTTTTGCGGTTGTCCCGCAAGGGACGAGCAAAACGGCAATCAAAGCATATAAAAGTCGCTCGGCTTTTATATGCAAGCAAGATGTGTGCCGGGAATTATGCGGTGTTGCCTTAATATAAAGGAGATGATCACATGCTGGACTGCGTTTCCACTCAGAACATGCGGGAATCCGACGCTTACACCATTGAAAATTTCGTCCCGAGTCTGACCCTTATGTACAGGGCAGCCATGGGTATATACAGGGCGGCGCAATATAAAGGAGAAACGGTGATTGCCGCGGGCAGCGGCAACAATGGCGGGGACGGCTTCGCCCTGGCCTGTATCCTGGCTCAGAACGGTTTTTCCTGCCGGGTGGTGACTCTCAGCGAAAAGCGCTCTCCGGACAGCGCCTTTTACGCCGGCATCGCCGAAAGCCTGGGCGTGCCGGTTTCTCCCTATGCTCCCGGGGCCTTTTCCGGCGCTGATGTGATAGCAGACTGTCTTTTAGGCACCGGCTTTCACGGAAAGCCCCGGCCGCCCTATGACGAGGCCATAAGGGAGATAAACGGATCCCCCGCCTTCACCGTCAGCGCCGATATAAACAGCGGCATGAACGGCGACACGGGGGAATATGAAATCGCCGTTGCCTCCGACATTACGGTCACCATCGGCTTTATAAAACGCGGGCTCGTGACGCCCAAGGCATCAGAGAAGATTGGCAGGCTCGTCTGTGCAGACATAGGCATAAGGCTCCTGAGAGAGGAGTGGAAGCTCGTGAGCCCGAAAGAGCGGCGGGAGGAGTTTGACGGAGACGAAAAATACATCCTGCTGCCGGAATATGCGGACACTAATATTATAGACGTCAGTACTCTACCCTTGCCCGAAGCTTTCCCTTCTTCGTCTCCCGGACAGTGCCGAGATACGTAAAGCGGCCGTGACCACGGACGGAGACCGTGTCGCCCTCCGAAAGCTCCTTCGCCCCGTTTTCCAGCAGCCGGGAGTTAATGAAGACCAGGCCCTTTGAAAACAGCTCCTTCGCCTCGCTGCGGGAGAGATTATAGACGGCGGAAATCAAGGCGTCTGCCCTGGGCGCGGCGATGACCACTTCCCTTTCCTGCTTTTCCGGGGACAAAAGTTCCTCCGGCGGCGTCTTTATTTCGCACTTTACAGGCGTTTTTCTGACCTGGGTCAGCTCTCTCACTATATGCTCCGAGACGGTGTCCAGGCAGTAAAGCCACGCCCCGTTTTCGGTTACGACTATATCCCCCATGGTCTCTCTCTTAACGCCCAGGGACATGAGCGCCCCCAAAAAATCCCGGTGGGTGAGCTTCTCGGCAAATTTCAGGGACAAAGGGGATATGAATATCCAGACAGCCGGAATCGGGAAAGAATCGGCAAGCTCCTCCTCCCCGAAGGCGGCAAGCCTCCTCTCCGCTCCCGGATAGCCTCCAAAAAGGGCAGGCTCGGGCCGGAGCCGGAGAGACAGCAGGTCGTCCTGCTCCGCCATGGTGAGAAAATCGGAAAAGGTGCGTATATTTCTGGAAAGGGCCCGAGAGGACAATTCCGCAAACCTCTTTTTCAGCATTTTTTCGTCGTCAGTCACAGACTATCCCCTCCCAGCCGTATTTTTCCATATCCGCCCTTCCGTCCGGCAGAAAGCCCACGCCCTCATTCATAAGCAGCTGCTTTTGAAGCTCCCTGCCTCCGAAGGCCTCCCCTTTGCACAGGGAGCCGTCCCTGTATATCACCCTGTGGCACGGAACGGTCATGTCCCGGCAAAGGCTGAGCGCCGCCCCCACGATCCTGGAGGCCCGGGGACGCCCGCAGAGAAAGGCAATCTGCCCGTAAGAGGCCACCTTTCCCGGTGGGATTCTTCTCACAGCAGCGTAGATTTTTTCGGTAAAATCAGTCATGGGGCAATTATATACGTTTTATCGCCGCTGCACAAGCCGCCTTATTGACAAAATACGGCTTAAAGGCTATTATGTGCGTGTAAAAATCTCTTCAGAAAGGAACAACTTTGCCATGAAAAAAATATTGCTTATCGCTCTGGCCGTACTGCTGTGCCTTTCCCTGTGCGTCCCCTCCTCCGCCGCCATATATGAAGCCGCGGCAAAGGAGCTCAACGACGCCGGAATAATCGAGGGCACCGGCGACAGTCTGGAGCTGGATCGCGCCCCCAACAGAGCGGAGACCGCCGCAATGGTCGTCCGTCTCTACGGCGCCGAGGAGGAGGCCAAGGCCGACTTCGCCGCCGGAAAGATAACCCACCCCTTCACCGACGTGCCCGAGTGGGCCGACCCCTATGTGGCCTGGCTCTTTTCAAAGGAGCTGACCCGCGGCATAAGTGATACCGAGTTCGGCTCAGCAAACCTCTGCTCCGGCCACGATTACTCCGTTTTCATGCTGAGAGCGCTGGGCTATAAGGACGGCGTGGACTTCGATTATTTCGATGCCGGAAACTACGCCGAGGAGCTGGGCTTTTACAGCACCTTCCTCTTCGACGGCGAATTCTTAAGAGACGACATGACCGCCGTGACCCGCCAGGCGCTGGTCACCGACATGAAGGAAAGCGACAAGACTCTCATTGAAAACCTGGCTGAGAGCGGCGCCGTCACCGAAGACGCCGCCAAGGAGCTGCTGGACAAATCCGCTGCCGCAAAGGAGCTCCAGGAGCTTATGGGCTCCGAAATAACCGCCATCGACACCGACATAAAGGCCGACATGACCATGAAGGACGGCGACCAGGCCTCCGCCTTTACCATGAAGGGCAGCCTCAAGCTCATCATGCCCGACGAAAACGACATAATGACTGTCTCCCTGGCCTCCCTTTTAAGCATAGCCATGGACGAGGAGAGCATGGATTTCGGTGTGTGGCTCAAAGAGGGCTGGATTTATCTCAGCACCGAGGCAGAGGGCGAAACGCTCCAGCTCAAAATGGACATCTCCTTCATCACCGAGCTCATGAAGGAAGTGGAGCAGACCGGAAGCATGTTCTCCATCCCCCAGGAGCTCTCCATGACTTTATTTGACAGCATTGAAAAGACCGGCTCCGGCGATAACGTCGTTTACACCTGCACCATGACCGGCGAGACCATTATGGGACTCATCAGCAAGCTCCTGGGCGAGAGCATGTCGGAAATGCTGAACGGCTATGACATCGGCGACATCACCGTGGCCTACACCTTCGTCGGCGGCGAGCTCAAGAGCGTGGAGGAGTCCTTCTCCATGAGCGCAACGGCATACGATGAAAACGGCGAAGAGTACGTTTACTCCGTTGACTGCAGCGTGAGCCTCGCCGTGAACGCGGTTAACAACGGCGTCAGCATCGAGTTCCCCGATTTCTCGGAGTATATCGACTTCACCGCGCTTCTGGAGAACGTCGTCTCCGAGCTTGACACCGAAATGCCCGGCACAGCGCTGATTTAAGTAAAACCTCTTCAATAAAAGGGCTCCTCCGGGAGCCCTTTTTATTATTTTGCAATAATACCGGCGCAAAATTTCATAAAATTCTTGTTTTCAGTCGGATTTTATAGTAAAATTAATTAATATTCCGTAACGGAGGTGCTCTCATGGAAAGGAAATTCATTTTATCCTGTGAGTCAACGGTCGATGTGCCTTATTCATACATGGAGGGGCGCGACGTGCCCGTGCTGTTCTACACCTATTCCGTGGACGGCGTGGAGTACGTGGACGACATGGGCCGTGACCCCGAGGCCCTGCCCAGGTTCTACAGGTTTTTGGAGGAGGGGAAAATGCCCTCCACCTCTCAGATCAACACCTTCAAGTATTACGAATTTTTTGAAGAGCTCCTGCAGAAGGGCGACGTGCTGCACGTGGCCTTCGGCACCGGCATGACCCCCTCCGTGGGCAACGCCTACGAGGCTGCCGAGGAGCTCCGTCAGAAATACCCCGACAGAAAGCTGGCCGTTGTGGACTCTCTCTGCAGCTCCTCCGGCTACGGGCTTTTGGTGGACACCGCCGCCGACATGCGGGACGCGGGCAAGACCCTCGAGGAGACGGAAAAATGGCTCCTGGACAACAGGAACACCATGCACCACCAGTTCTTCTCCACCGACCTGCGGCATTTCCGCCGCAGTGGCAGGATGTCCGGCGCGGCGGCCACCGTCGCGGCTATCCTGAATATCTGCCCCATAATGCGCCTTGACGCAGCGGGCAAGATAATCGCCTACGACAAGGTGAGAGGCCGCCCCGCTGCCGTAAAGCGCACCGTGGACACAATGGAGAAGTTCGCCCAGGGCGGCAGGGATTACTCCGGCAAGTGCTGGATATGCAACTCCAACTGCCGGGAAAACGCCGAAATGCTCAAAGAGGCGATCCAGGAACGCTTCCCAAACATAGACGGTGAAATCAAGATCTGCGACATCGGCACCATAATCGCCGCCCACTGCGGCCCCGGCACCACGGCGGCATTCTTCTACGGCGCCGAGCGCGTCCCCTACGACGAGAAGACAGGAAAATAAGGAGAAAACCCATGGATATCGATATGATCAAAAAAGCGGCGGCCGATTTTCTGAAAAAGGACGCCTCGAATTTCGTAACTACCGAGGAGGCCATAAAGCCGGCCTACGCCGGAATGAGGATCCTGGAGGAGGCCGTCATAAAAATCGGCGACGCCGGCGACCCTCTCTTCACCGAAAACGGGCGCAAGCCGCCCCGTGATTGGCTGCCGGGGGCCAAAAGCGTTATTTCCATAGCCCTCACCCTCTCCCAGGAAATAAAGGACGCCAACACCGTAAACCTCACCCGTCCGGCCAACGAGTGGCTCCACGGCGCCACAGAGGGCTTCGACACGGCGAGAGTTTTTCTGAACAAGGTCTGCGCCATGCTCAGAGAAGAGGGGTTTGAGGCCGTCTCTCCCGAAATAAACGCCGACGAAAAATGGTCCGAGCGCTACACCGGCTACGTCTGCGGACAGGGCACCTACGGCATGTCCGGCGGTCTCATAACCGAAAAGGGCTCCGCCGTCATACTGGGCAGCATCGTCACCGACTGCCCCCTGCCCGTCACTCCCCGTAAGTACCAGGGGCTTTACGACTACTGCGACAGGTGCGGCAAGTGCTCCCGCAACTGCCCCGCCGGCGCCATAGACACGGAAAAAGGGCCGGAGGCCGCCTACTACCCGGAGACCTGCGGCGCTTATATAGAAAAGCTCAAGAAATCGGTCCCCAAGGGCGGCAGCGGACGCATACTCTTCGGCTGCGGCAAATGCAAGGTGGCCGTCCCCTGCGCCAGCAGGATACCGGGAAAATAAACGCCAAACGCCGGAAAGTCTTGGCTTTCCGGCGTTTTTCTGGAGGAATAATTATGGCACTCGTATTGGAGTACAACATATCTCAAAGCCGCTTACAAAAGCTCCGCTTCGCCCTGATGAAATCGGGTCTTAAGTCCCGGGAGGTAAAAAAAGAGGAATACGGCCAGAGCCTGGGATACCTGGCGGGGATAGAGGGCTATGAGGAAATCCCGAATGCCGACAATCTGGACTTTTCCGATGAAATGCTGGTGCTCTGCGGCCTTTCCGACAGGCAGACAGGCGTATTGCTGCCCGCATTGAGGAAAGCCGGCGTCTCAATATCACTGAAGGCCGCGCTGACGGAAACCAACGCAGACTGGTCATCCTCTCAGCTCCATGAGGAGCTCATCCGGGAGCGGGAGGCATTTGAACAAACAGGAAAGAGCATACACTGAAAAAGTGAGCCTGCAGCCGT
>JAFYCQ010000130.1 GCA_017539635.1 Oscillospiraceae bacterium | reverse complement strand
GGGCCCTCAAAAGCCTTTTCCCCTTTAAGAAACATACTCTCGGCGGCCAGGGCGGCGGCGAGAACTATCTCGCCGCCCTTTTCGTCCGTCCCGAGCTTTTCCGAAAGCTCCGCCGCCCTTTTCATGGCGTCTATCCTCACCCGGGCGGAAAGCTCCCTCACTTCATATTCGTCACCGGCGAGGAAAAGCCTCACCTCGTCGAACCTTCTCACGCCGAGGTCTCCACTCTGGCCCCTGCGATTATGACTATCTTCTCAGCCACCATCTCTCCCAGCTCCCCGGACTCAACGATATCCGACCACTGACACCCGGTGTAAACTATCCGCCTGTCGGGCTTTACGATGACGAGGGAGAAATCCGAAATGGAGAAAAAGTCCACCCCGTCGGATATGGCGTCATCCGTTGCGTAGAGCCTGGTCAGCTCGATGGTGTACTCCGTCTGACCTCTCAGCGCCCCCACGGGCTCACTCTCACCGAAGGCCTCCACGCTCTTGGAGGAGCGCTTGGCCGTGGCCTTGTAGCTCTGGACAACGGCCAGCTTCCTGCCGTTTGCCTCAAGATAAATGTCGCTGCTCGTAGGCAGTCCCTTAACACCCATAAAAGAGCCTCCTTAAACTATGATGCAGGCGGAGACGATTATCTTGTTGAGGCCGTGGGCGACGGTGAACTCAAAGGCCACGTCGCAGACGGTGGGATCCTCTCCGTTCTGGGTGACGGTCACGTTGTCGTAGCCGTCGATTATCTCCGCCTTGAGCTTGCTCTCCAGCTCGATTATTACCCGCGTGCGAATGGCGCCCCTGGTCTGAGCGGTGTTCTTCGCTCTGGAAAAGCCGCTTTTAAGGGCGTCTCTCACGGCGGGGATAACGTCGTCCACCACCAGAATGGTGTTCAGCTCTCTCCAGGTGGCGTCGGCGACGCCGCCGGTGGTGGTCCTGGTGGTTATGCCCCTGACTACGGAGGCTTCCCCGCCGGTACTGTCCAGGGGCGTCACGCCGCCCCGCACCAAAAGCGTGATGTCGCCGTCGGAATACTCGGTCTTGAGCCCTGAAATGCCCGCCAGCACAGCTCCGTTAAGGGGCAGCGCGGCGTCCCTCTGGGCCAGTATCACACCGGCCAGGGCTGCGGCCGTGCTGCCGGCGGTCAGGTCGCTGCCGGCATTGTCCGTGCCTGTGGGAGAAGTCATAACGATGCGCTCTGAATTGAGTGCCGCAGCAGCTGTCGTAACGGCGGACACGCTGCCTGCTCCCTCCACTATTCCTATCTTGTGCACGCAGGCGCCCTCCGCCCCCTCGATGGCGGTTTTCATCGCCCCGTGGACGGCGGCGGCGTTGGAGTCGCATACTATGACCTTGACCGTCTCGTCCGATGCCAGGCTCTGGAATGCCCCTGCGTAATCGTCCGTGACCCTCACGGCCTTAATGACCGAAGCGCCGTTCAAAAACAGCAGCCTGCAAAGAGCCGCCATATTGGAATCTGCCCCGAACTGCGAGACAGCCGCCGCCTGGGAGGTTATAGCGCATACCTCTCCCGCTGTGCCGGAGGACGCCGCAGCCGCGATACCTGCGGCGTAGGCGGAAATGCCCCCATAGAGCACGCCGGAGGTCGTGTAGGACGTGTATATTCCCGGTCTTTCACCAATACTCATTTATTTCACCGTACCTCTCAATGTAAAATCAAGCACCTCATCCTCGTCTGAGGACTCCGCCGTCAGAAAAGCCGTGAGCCTTATTTCCGATTCCAGCAGAAACATCCCTGTCTTCTCATCGAAAACCGTCTCTCCGCACTTGATTTCCCTGGTCTTCACTCCCGAAGGCAGTGCCGGCAGAGCTGAGACGATTTCCCCGAAAACCGAGGCGCAGCCATTGGCGCCGTATTCTTCGCTTACAGGGGAGTAAACGCCGAGAGCCAGGGTGATCTCCAGCCTCTTGCCGTAGATCTCCGTATATCTGTCCGTCTCCCTGTCGTAGCTCTCCCCTAAATACTCGGCAAAGGACGCCCCCATGCCGCTTCCGGACTTTACGCCCACGGTCACTACGGGAGAGAGGTATCTCTCCCTCGTCCCGTAGGGATATGCGGGGAATACGTTCCCCACTCCGCAGGCCTTGATCGCCGAACACACCCCGGCGATGACGCTCTCCATCTCAGTCAACGTGGACCGCCTCCTTTATCTGGAGCACCGCCTCCACGTGAGAGGCGCTGCCGTTCACCTTGAAGCGCTCTGCCTTGATGAATTCATAGTCCCGCCCGTCAACGGACAGGGTGTCCCCCGCGCAGGCCTCCGCCTCAGGAGGGAGAAAGGCGAGATAGCGGGAGGTGTCCCGCTCTCCCAACCTTGTGACCCTGCTCCACACCTTCTCAGTCCTCCTGGTCATCATGGGCTGGATAAAGACTCTTATGCCCTTTGCCTCCGCGCCGTGGTACAAAACCCCGGTGTCCCCGTATTTCAGCAGAATTTTCGCAAAAGCCGTCATCAGCCTCTCACCCCTATAAAAGCGAAGCTCCCGTCGTCGCAGAACGGGGCCAGAACGGCCTGTGCCTGCTGTCTCAACCTTCCGGCGGAGGCGGAGGCGCTGCCTCCCCCTCTCACCGTAACGCTGCCGGCCGTATAGGACGATCCCCCGCCGGAGGCGCCCTCGGCGTCGGTCTTCATTGCCAGGGCGTAAAGGGCCGCCGCCGTAGTGAAGGCGCCCCGGCAGTCCTCCGGGGAAACGCCCTCTTTAAGTCTCCCCTCAAGAATATCCGCCGCCGCGTCGCAGAAGGCCTTCATATCTCCCGCGGTCTCTCCGAACATGTCGGCGGCCGCCTGGTAGATGAACTCCCGTCTCATCAGACCTCAAGCACCTTTGAGGCGCCCTCGTAGAGCTTGGAAAAGCCGGAAATGCTGGTTATGGCGGCTCTCTCAAGCTGCTTGTCGATGAGTCTGTCATACTCAACGTTCACGTCGGAGGACTGTATCATCTCCAGGGCGTAACCGCGGTCAAGGCCGATGATGTGTCCGGCCTCCACGGCGGAGGTCATGATAAGCTTGGCGCCCAGGGGATTGCCCGGCTCGCCGGTGCCCTGGAAATTGAGGCCCGCCAGGGGATTCTGGAACTCGGAAAGGCCCAGTATCGCCAGCATGACGGCCGGGGGCACCAGAATGGTGTTCAGAGTGTAGGGGTCAAACTGGGCCCAGAACTCCAAAAGCGCCTTATAGGTGAGGGTGCCGCTGGTGCCCGTCATGGGAGAAGTGCCGATGGCCAGCTCCGCAGCGGCGTTGTTGTTGCCGTCGCCGGCGGTAATGACCTTGATGGCGTCATTAAGGTGCATGCGCATGATCTGTCCGCCTATCTGCCGCAGCATCACGGAGAAAAGATCCAGCTTCTGGAATTTGATAGCCTCATAGGAGGCCACCAGCATCCTGCCCCTCTTGTAGAGCTTAATAAGGTTTTCCTGGGTCTTTATCTCAGTCTGGGGAATGACTGCGCCCTCCTCCACCCGGCGGAGGCTCTTGTCGTCCTCGGTGGCAGCGGAATAAACGGCCCTGTAATCCAGACCGTCGAACTTGGTAACGGTGGCGGTAATGGAGGGCAGTATGTTCCCCTCCTCCATACCTGCCCTTACGCTGCGGGAGACGTACTCCGGGAAAAGCACGGAGGACTCGGCGGTGCGGAAGAACTTTTCCACCATGTCGCTGCCGGAGCCCTTCACCTTGATGTCAAATCTCTTCAGCTGACGCTGATATGCGTCCAGCCCCTCAAGTGCGGTGCCGGTGTAATTCTCGCTGGGGTCCAGCTTCTCCAGCACCTGGGTAAAGGACTGACCGGCTTCACGGTACATGCCCTTTTCAAGTCTGATTCCCTCGTAATTGCTCATTTTTTCTCCTCCTTACATCCAAAATCCGACAGTGCCCGCTGTTGCGTCCACTTCCGTAATGAGATACTCCCCGCCGGTGTAAACGCCCTCTGTTCCGGCGTCGGCCTTCACAGCGCCGCTGCCGTCAGAGACGAGATGTCCGTATCCCACGGTGGGAGCCGTGCCGGTGTATGGGGCGGTGCAGTGACCTGAAAGCTGGACGGCGGCATGGCCGTCTCCGGTGACGTAAAGGGCGACTCCGCAGAATCTGTCACCGTTGGAGCACTCGGTCACCTTGCCGGAGTCGCTGACCTTCACCGGGTCGCCCGCCTGGGTGCCGGAAGCCGCCTCAAAGGTGGCGATGACCTGTCCGATCCCCTCAAAAGAAACGCTCATGATAAAAACCTCCTGAAATAATATTGATAGCTAAATCAAAAACTCTCCGCTGTCGAATTCCCGTCTCTCCCGCTTTTTGCCCGAGAGCTGGCAGGAAAGGGGCAGCCTTTTGCTGACGGCCCTCTCAAAGGCCGCCTTAAAGGCCAAGAGCTCCGGCTCCTCCATCCTGGAAACCGCCGATTTGAGCGTCTCCGGCTCAAAGGACGTCATCTCCAAAAGTCCCAGCCTGACGACCTCCTCCCGGAGCTTTTTAAGGTAGCTCTCCCCCAGAGCCGCCAGCTTAAAAAGCTCATCAGCGCCGCCGTGATTCCCGTTCTCTCCGCCCCGGTATTTCTTCAGAACGCCCGCGTCCCTCTGCGCCGGAACGGCCACAAAGGACCACTCATAGGCGTCCGTGGGCTCGCACAGCTCAACGAAGCAGGTCTTGCCTCCGTATTCCTTTCCCTTGATGTGAGAGCACTTGGACCCGCCGTGTACCTGCGTACAGATGCTGCACCGGCCGGGCTTCACGCCGCAGCCCACAGAGACCTCGCGTTTTATGCCGCCCTCGATGTCGGAAATGAGCTCGGCGTTCCATTCCGTCCTCAGCATATAGGCCGAGGCCTTCAGGTAGGCATAGGGCTCGGAATAGGCAGTATCCCGCGTGTTGTCGGTAACGACCTCGGTTTTGAATATCCTGGCCTTCTGCCCCGAGGCGGACCAGGTGTGATCGAAAATGCCCGTCTTGCCGTAAAAAAGCTCCGCCAGCGTGTAAAGGGCCCCGGTGGTGAAGCGTTCCAGGTCTCTGTCCACTCTGTTGTCGCAGAGCAGCACGTCGAACTTGAAAACCTCCCCGGCGGCCAGCTCTCTTTTAGCCAGCTTGTTTATCTCCCGAAGCTCCTCCTCCGTGGGCGTTCCGAAAGACAGCGCCCCCATATTCTTCATAGCCTTCAATTTTCTCCCTCCTTTTCCAAATCATGTTTTATCTTCTCTGCCTGGGCACGATATAGCTCCGCCTTCGCCTCCTCGGTCTCATCCTGGAGGTTTATGTCCTCCCAGACGGCTCTGACGGAGCCTCCCCAGCCGTGGAGCCGCAGCCAGAGTGAGCATATCCGCTCTAATGCAGGCTCAAGGGATCTGCGTATAGCGGTTATCTCGCTGGTGAGGATATCCGCCTGCTGGGCGGACATCCTCTCGGTGGAGGACCAGCTCAGACCCAGCATAAAGGGCGGTATTCCCGTCCTGGCCACCAGCTGCTCGATTATCTGCCGCACCGGCGTCTCGGAATCCAGCACCTGGTTGTCCGCTCCGATCACCTTGATGTCCACGTCTCCCACGGCCACGAAGTCTCTGACGCTGCCGTTTTTCCCGGACTGCATGGCGGCAGCCCACTCCTTTGCTATCTGGCGGCTCCTCTCCTTGGCGCCGGAAAGGCCCTCCAGCTCTCCCTGGGGCTTGTAGATTACGGCGAACCTCACATTCCCCGCCCTCTCCCAGTTGAGACCTATGGAGTTGTATATTTTCAGCAGGATGTCCGTCAAAAACGGCATCGACCGCAGCAGAGACACGCCGTAGGGGTTTTCCGGCTCCGGATTGAACGGCGTAAAGAGCAGCAGATCCTGATAAGGCAGGGGCTCTATGCTCCCCTTCTCCGTCCAGGAGCAGAGCTCAAAATCCAGGGGCGTTGAGCCCTCCCGTATTTCGATATTGGAAACGTCACCGCAAAGCACTGCGGCGATGTCCCCGCCTCCCAGGACGATTTCCCCCGCCGCTCTCCCGTATGTGAGCATGGATTCCAGATAGCAGGAGAGAAAGGATTCTATCCCCCTCTGACCTCTCCCGGTGCTGACGGTGCGGAGAAATTCGTTCAATCCCCTCTCCGCCGCCTTGTCCGGACACTCGGCGGAAACGCCTCCGGTGAGCCTGATGATTTTCGTAATCGCTGCATCGACCACCGGCACGGCCTCTCTCACCGCCCTGTAAAGCTCAGCCTCGCCGCCTCTTAAAGGCACATACCCGGCAAAAACGCCGAATGGGTGAGCGTCCCGGGGTCTTATCTGCACCGCCTCGGCGGCGATACCGGTCTCTCTTTTCTTAAAAAGCCTCATAAAACCGTCCTTTCTCATCTCTGCACCCAGGTGGCGGCGAAGGTCTCGTTCCCCTCCGTCAGCACAGTGGAAACAAAGTACCTCATGTCGTCCATGGCGTGGTCGTTCTCCTT
>JAFYCQ010000129.1 GCA_017539635.1 Oscillospiraceae bacterium | reverse complement strand
GTGCCCACGTTCATAAAGACAGGGGTTTCAACCGTGCCGTGGGGGGAATGATAGCGTCCCCGTCTCGCCCTGCCGTCGGTTTTCATAAGCTCGAACATTTAATTGACCTCCGCGTACTGCTTACGAAATGAACATTGCGTCGCCGAAGGAGAAGAAACGATAGCCCTCGTTTACCGCCGTGTTGTAAGCCGCCAGAACATTTTCCCTGCCGGCGAAAGCGGAGACCAGCATTATAAGCGTGCTCTCCGGCAGGTGGAAATTCGTCACAAGGCCGTCTATGCATTTGAAGCTATAGCCGGGATAGATGAAGATGTTCGTCCAGCCGGAATATTCGGAGAGCTTTCCGTCCTTGTCTGCTCTGGATTCCAGAGTCCGGCAGGAGGTTGTGCCCACGGCTATTACCCTGTGCCCGTTTTCGTGGGCAGAGTTTATTTTGTCAGCGGTCTCTTTGGTTATGACGCAATACTCCGCGTGCATTTCGTGGTCCTCGATGTTCTCCGCCTTTACCGGGCGGAAGGTGCCGAGCCCCACGTGAAGAGTAATATAAGCCACCGTGACTCCCTTGGCCTCTATTTCCCCTATCAGTTCCTTGGTGAAGTGGAGACCCGCTGTGGGGGCCGCTGCCGAGCCCAGAGCGCGGGAATAAACTGTCTGATAACGCTCCGCGTCTTTAAGCTCCTCGTGGATGTATGGCGGCAGGGGCATGTGGCCCAGTTTTTCCAAAACTTCCAGGAATATGCCCTTGTAATCGAATTTGATCAGGCGGTTGCCGCCCTCAATTTCGTCGATAACAGTGCCTTGGAGTTCCCCGTCGCCGAAGACGAGCTCCGCGCCCCGGTGGGTCTTGCGTCCCGGCCTTGTAAGGCACTCCCAGACGCCCTCTCCCCTGTCACGAAGCAAAACCACCTCAACGGCGCCGCCGGTGGGCCTTTTTCCGAAGAGCCGCGCCGGTAAAACCCTTGTGTCGTTCAAAACGAGGCAGTCGCCGGGATTCAAAAACTCAGGCAGCTGGAAAAAGCGGCGGTGCTGCACGGCTCCCGTTTTTCTGTCAAGGAGCATGAGACGGGACTCGTCCCGTTTGTCCAGGGGCGTTTGCGCTATCCGGTCCTCCGGCAGGTAGAAGTAAAAATCAGTCCTTTTCATTTTTCACCTGTCATTCGGAGGTCACTATGCTGGTGCCCTGGAAATAGAATGTAAGTATCTCGTTGCAGGTCTTGCCGAACTCCTTCGCCATGGCATAGGCGCCGCGCTGGCTCATACCCACGTTGTGGCCGCTGCCCGTGCCGGTCAGATAGAATACGGAGCCTGTGGCCGAGGTGCTGCCGCCGGAGACCTGGGCGCCTCCGCCGGAGACGGTTTCAAGCGTGCCCGTTCCGGTAATGGCGAAGGCCTGTGCCGGAAGTCCGGAGGCTACGCCTCCGGAGCCTATGGCGTAGGAGCTCTCCACAGGCTGAGGCAGAGTGCCGGTGGAGGAATTGACATAAAGCTGGCTGCCCGTGGTGTTCGTTCCGGTGCTGGTCGTGTCCTCGGAGGAGACGTTGTATCTCTGAGAGCCGGCGCCGGGTATGGTGCGGCAGGCCTCCTTGGAGAAGGTAAAGGTCTTGCCGTTTGAGTCTGTGAGCCTGATTTTATATACGTTTCCCGCGTCGGTGAACTCCAGTATCTCGAATTTCACTATGGTGGAGCAGGAGTATCCCCTGTTCTGGAGCCGTTGTGCCAGCTGGTCGCCGGTGTAGGTGCGGGTCCAGTTATAGCCGGGTATGGAGTCGGCTATGGCCGTCTCGTAAACGTCCTCCACCGCCCGGAGATAGGGGGAATAATTGCTCCAGACATTTTCGGAGTTTTCGGTCCAGCCTCCGTCGGCGGCGAAATAGTAGGTTATGCAGAGCTCGTTGCCGTACATGAGGAACTGCCCTGCCGTCGATTCCACGGCGGTATCGGAGTTTGCATTCGCACCGGCACAGCCGAAGTACACCTGACAGTCGGTGGAGTTGCAGCAGTCGAAGCCGTAGCTCTTGTGCTTGTTGAGATTAGCGATGATATAGGTGCGGGCGCAGATGGCCTGGGCCTTAAGGGCCTCCACCGGCCAGGAGGCGTTCATTTCATAGGGAATGACGCCCTTGACGTAGTCCTCAATGTTGACGAAATTTACGACGGTCAGCGCTCCGGAGGAGAGCCGGGCATATTGAAAGCCGCCGTACCAGCGATAGCCCTTGAACCAGGTCTGGACGCTCAGGCCACCTCCGTCCCGCCGGGGCATGATGCCTAAATAAGAGGAGGTGCCGCCGTCGAACTCAAACAGGACCTTGCTTGTGCCCGTTTTTACGACGGCCACGGTGTGGGAGGTGCCGGAATCTATCGTATAGGATACAACACCCAAAGCCGTCGCATCCGCCACAGCCAGCTCCTGTGAGGTGTAATTGCCCACCATGGCGTAAAAGGCTCCGCTGTAATAGCGCACGAAGGCCTTTGAAGAGGACACAGTTGAAGCGGCATCAAGTGCTTCGGAATATGACGAATAGGAGCCGTCGAGCTTTATATGGAAGCAGCCGACGACGGTGTCGCCCCCGGTGCCCTCTTTGTAGTTGCCGGAGACGTAGGTCATATTCTTGTCTATCATCATGGTTATCTTCTCTTCCGAGGTGTAGCCGCCAAGAGAGACGAAGTGACGCTCGGAATCGAAGTAGCCGAATTCATAGCCGGAGCCGCGGCCGGAATAATTCTGTAGATTGGCGGCGGCTAGCGCCGAAGAGCCGTAATTCAGACCGATCCTGACCGTGTCCACGGGGGCCTTATAGGCGGATGCGCTCACCACCGGCAGCGCGGCGGCGGCGATAGCGGAGGCAACGGTCAGAAGCAATAGTTTTTTCAAAAATTTTTTCATGATAAAGTCCTTTCAGACCTGCTCAAATTATTGACAGCAAACAACGGGTATGTTAAAATATCTTTAATTTTTTTCATAAGGTGCAAAGCCGGAGGGCTGTATGTTTTAAGTAAATGACTTTTAAGCATTATATAACATTTTTCGACATTTGCATAGATGGAAAATATTGATATTTTTTATTTGCGGTCATTTTAGTGATGTACCGTGGTACAGTATTCAGGAGGAACGGGAAATGAAAAAGTACAAAATCGGAATCATAGGCGGCACGGGCATGGTCGGTCAGAGGCTCATCACTCTGCTTGCTCCCCACCCGTGGTTTGACCTTACGGTCATCGCCGCCAGCGGACGCAGCGCCGGTCAGCCCTATGAAAAGGCCGTGGGCGGACGCTGGGCTCTCAAGGCTGAAATGCCGGAGAAGGCCAAGAACATCGTCGTCATGGACGCCGACAAGGACGCAGAGATCATCGCCAACACGGTGGATTTCGTGTTCTGCGCCGTGAACATGGACAAGGCGGCCATCCTGGCTCTTGAAGAGAAATACGCCAAGCTGGAGTGCCCCGTTATCTCCAACAACAGCGCCAACCGCTGGACGCCGGACGTCCCCATGGTGGTGCCTGAGCTGAACCCCGAGCATCTGGCCGTTCTGGAGTCCCAGAAAAAAAGACTTGGCACAAAGCGCGGCTTTATCGCAGTCAAGTCCAACTGCTCAATTCAGAATTACGTCCCCGCCCTTCACCCCTTCCGGGAGAAGTACGGCCTCGATAAGATCCTCGTCTGCACCTACCAGGCAATTTCCGGCGCCGGCAAGACCTTTGAGCGCTGGCCGGAGATGATAGACAACGTCATCCCCTACATCGGCGGCGAAGAGGAAAAGTCCGAGAAGGAGCCCCTGCGCATCTGGGGCAAGGTCGAGGGCGGAGTGATAGTGCCCGCTTCCGAGCCTGCCATTACCGCCCAGTGCATCCGCGTCCCTGTCACCGACGGACATATGTCCGCCACCTTCGTGACCTTCAAGAAGAAGCCCCCCATGGAGGAAATGATAGAGACCTGGAACAATTTCAAGGGCC
>JAFYCQ010000128.1 GCA_017539635.1 Oscillospiraceae bacterium | reverse complement strand
GAGGCTATGCACTCGGCCAGCTCCTCTAAAACGGCGGCCGTTTCTCCCCCGCCCCGCTTTTTTGCGGCGTTTGCGTCGTAGCGGTTGAAGGCAAGGCGGCGGGTGATCTTCGCCAGAAACGCCCGGAGCAGTGAGGGCCTTTTCGGCGGCATGGCATTCCAGGCGCGAAGATAAGTGTCGTTTACGCATTCCTCGGCTTCCCCGTTGTCCCGCAGCACGTTATTGGCGACAGAAAAGCAGTAGGCGCCGTATTTATTATCCGTCTCTTTTATGGCGTCCTCGTTTCTCTGCCAGTAGAGCTCTATTATCAGGGCATCTTCCATCCGGGCGACCTCCTTTCATCTTTAATGACAGGAAATATTAAAAAAACTTACAAAATTACGGCGGGGAAAAATCCCCGCCGTAAAAAATTTTTCTAAAACAGCTCCTTTAACATCTCGGCGAACTTTTTCGCCGCCGGTGACAGGGCGGAATTGTCCCAGGCCGCCACGGAGGTGGTGACGGCATCCTCCCCAGGTATGGGGATCGTGACCACGTTGGGCCTCTGGTACAGTCTCCCTAAGGCCGCCGGGAGAATCGCTATGCCCACGCCGGTATTCACCGACATCACCACCGCTTCGGCCCTGTTGTAATAGCTGACTATGTTGAGGTTGTTAAGTCCCCGGTTGCGGCATATCGTGTCTATCATCCGGGCCAAGGAAACGTCCGTGGGGGGCACGGAGACGAAGGGGATGTCCGCCATGCTGCTCCAGTCATCCAGGTCGATCTTCTCCACCAGATCCCGGTGGACGAATATGTGCATCTGCTCCTTGGCCAGCACCCGGTAGGTGTAGCCCCCGGTGTCGGGTATCATGCGCTCCACCGAGAAGAAGAAGTCGTAGGAGCGGGGCTTGCCCAATGCCTCAATTTCTTCAGCGCCCTCCAGAATGTCTATATCCGTCTGGATCAGGGGGTAGCGCTTGTAAAACTCCGAAAGGCAGCTTGTCAGTCTGTCGGAGGAGGAGGACAAAACGGCTATGCGTATCCTCCCGGAACGGCCCTGGGACACGTTCCTCACCCGGCTTTCGGCGTCCGCCGCCGTGTCCACCAGCTTTACCGCATAGGGCAGAAATTCCCGGCCCTCGCTGGTGAGGGATATTTCCCTCCCGTCCCGGCGGAAAAGCTCGGTGCCCAGCTGCTTTTCCAGGGTCTTCATCTGATAGCTGACCGCCGGCTGGGTGAGCCGGAAGCGGTCGGCGGTCTTTGAGAAATTCAGCGTCTGGGCCGCCGAAATGAATATTTCAAGCTGAAGCATATCCATGGTGTCATATACCTCTCACTTTATTGCTGCCACTGTAACTCCGTCCTCTCCCTCGCCGAATCTGCCCAGGCGGAAGGATTTGACCTGCTTTGATTTTTTAAGCGTGTCGTGGACGGCGCTTCTGAGGGCTCCCGTGCCCTTGCCGTGGATAATGGTCACCGTCTCCATGTGGGCCAGCTGGGCCCCGTCGATGAACTTCTCTACGGCGGAGACGGCCTCTATTACCGTCATTCCCCGTATATCCAGCTCCGGCTTTGAGGCGGCGGCGGAAAAGCCCGCGGTATTGGAGAACTTCTTTGCCTGCTTCGTTTTCGGCGTGTCGGTGACCCTGACCTCCTCCTGCTTTGCCTTGAGCTTCATCATGCCCGCCTGGAGGTTTAGGGTGCCGTCCTTTTCCACCGAAATGACCTCGGCTCTCGTGCCCAGGGAGATTATCTCCACCGTGTCCCCGGCCTTTGCGTCTCTCGTTCTGCCCGGCGTCTCCTCCGGAGGCAGTCCGGCAGCGAGGCTGTCTTCTGCCCTGTTCAGAGAGGCCCGCATCATGGCCCTGGCCTCGTTTGCCCGCTGCCAGTCCATGTCCTTGCTCTGGCTTTTCCGCAGATCCGAAAGCTCGTCGAAGACCCTGTCCACCTCGCTTCGGGCATCCTTTACAAGCTGTTCCGCCTCCCGGGCGGCGTTCACCCGGGCCTTTTCGTATTCCTTTTCCACGGCGGCCCGCTTTTCGGCGGAGGCCTTGGCGTCCTCCTTTGCCTTTAAAAGCAGGGCGTCGGTCTCGATCTTCTCCCGCTCCATTTCCTGCCGTGTGCGTTCAAGGCCCTCGATGACGGCCTCAAAGCTGGCGGTGCCGGAATCCACTCTCCTGGCGGCGTCCTCAATGACCGTCTCCGGCAGACCCAAGCGGCGGGAAATGGCAAAGGCGTTGCTCTTGCCCGGTATGCCGATAAGCAGTCTGTATGT
>JAFYCQ010000127.1 GCA_017539635.1 Oscillospiraceae bacterium | reverse complement strand
GAGGACACCCCCGGCGTGACCCGCGACAGGCTCTACGCCGAGTGCGACTGGAACGGCCGGGATTTCGATATCGTGGACACCGGCGGCATCGAGCCCAAGAGCGACGACGATATACTGCGCTTTATAAGGGAACAGGCCGCCATTGCCATTGACACGGCGGACGTCATCATATTCGTCACCGACAGCCGTACAGGCGTAACGGCAGCCGACAAGGACGTGGCCAACATGCTTTTGCGCTCCAAAAAGCCCGTGGCCCTGGCGGTGAACAAAATGGACTCCACCGGCGCCCCCGACCCGGTGATCTACGAGTTTTATTCTCTCGGTCTGGGCGATCCCATAGCCGTCTCCGCCATGCACGGCCACGGCACGGGAGACCTGCTGGACTTCTGCGTGGAGCATTTCCCGCCGGAGGAGCAGCTTGAAGATAGGCCCGACGCCATCCGGGTCGCCGTCATCGGCAAGCCCAACGCCGGCAAATCCTCCCTTGTAAACCGCATCCTGGGCCAGGAGCGGGTCATCGTCAGCGACGTGGCCGGCACAACGAGAGACGCGGTGGACAGCTATTTTGAGAACGACAAGGGCAAATATATCTTTGTGGACACCGCCGGCCTTCGGAAAAAGTCAAAGGTTGACGACAGAATAGAAAAATATTCCGTCATGAGGGCCCAGGACGCCATAGAAAGAGCCGACGTGTGCCTTATAATGATCGACGCCAGGGACGGCGTCACCGAGCAGGACACCAAGGTGGCGGGGCTCGCCCATAAGGCGGGCAAGGCCAGCATCATAGTCGTGAACAAATGGGATCTCATCGAAAAAGACGGCAAGACCATGGACAAGATGAGAGAGGAAGTGCGACGGGATCTGGCCTATATGACCTACGCCCCCATCCTCTTCATCTCTGCCCTCACCGGCCAGCGGGTGGACAGGATATTCGAGCTGGTGAACTACGTAAACGAGCAGAGCTGCATGAGGATAAAGACCGGAATGCTCAACGACGTTCTGGCCGACGCCCAGGCGAGGGTCCAGCCCCCCACGGACAAGGGCAGACGGCTCAAAATATACTACGTCACCCAGACGGGCGTAAGGCCGCCCAACTTCGTCTTTTTCTGCAACGACGCCAGACTTTTCCACTTCTCCTATCAGCGGTATCTGGAAAACCGCATAAGAGCCGTTTTCGGGCTGGAGGGCACCCCGGTGCGCATAACCATCCGGCAGAAGGGCGAAGGCCGGTAAATGAAGGAATTTGAGATAAACAAAAACGACGCGGGCCAGAGACTCGACCGTTTCGTCTCCAAGGCCGTGCCGCTTTTGCCCTCCTCCCTGCTGCAAAAATACATAAGACTAAAGCGCATAAAGGTGAACGGCAAGGGCGCAAAGCGGGATACGCGGCTTTCTGTCGGCGACAACGTCCAGATGTATATAAACGACGAGTTTTTCGACGCCCCCGCGCCGGAGAACATATATCTCACCGTGGAAAACCCGGATCTGGACATCGTTTACGAGGATGAAAACATCCTGCTGGTGAATAAAAAGCCCGGCGTTCTCTGCCACGAGACCGAGGGCTGGTCGGCTGCCACCCTTATAGCCCGCATCCAGGCCTACGCCTACCAGAAGCGGGAGTGGAGGCCCCGGGAGGAAAACTCCTTCGCCCCCGCCCTGTGCAACCGCATTGACAGGAACACCGGCGGCATAGTCATCGCCGCCAAAAACGCCGAAGCCCTGCGGATCATGAATGAAAAGATCAAAAACCGGGAGATCGAAAAATACTATCTCTGCGTCGTCTGCGGCGTGCCGAAGCCGAAAAGCGGGACGCTGACGGGCTACCTCTTCAAGGACGCGGTGAAAAACCAGGTTTACATAAAATCCCGCCCTGAGCCGGGAACAAAGACCGCCGTTACGAAATACAGGACTCTGGATACAAAGGACGGTCTTTCTCTTGTGGAATGCGAGCTGCTTACCGGCCGCACCCACCAGATAAGAGCCCAGATGGCTTTCGCCGGCTATCCCCTTTTAGGCGACGGCAAATACGGCAGCGAAAAGCTCCGCCGGCAGTACGGGGAAAAGGGACAGGCCCTGTGGTCCTACAGGGTGAAATTTGCCTTTCAGAACGGCGCGGGAGCGCTGGATTACCTAAACAATCGGGAATTTTCCGTAAAAAACGTGCCTTTCGTCCAAAAATATTTTTCATTCTCCGATTTTCATTGACTTTTGTGTATAAAAAATATATATTTATTGATACCCTACATTATTATGAACGGGG
>JAFYCQ010000126.1 GCA_017539635.1 Oscillospiraceae bacterium | reverse complement strand
TTTTCTATTTTTTATGAATTTTTGACAGTCACATACTTATCCGCCGAGAAAAACCACAAAACACTCTCCTTTACCCGCTTCCCCGTCACTCTCTCCATGGCGAGGGCGTAGGCCGAAAGCTGCGGGCGGTACTCTTTTGCTCTGGCTTCCGCTGTCTCCGGCGTCACGTAATCGGTCTTGTAATCGATGACGGTCAGTCCTCCATTTTCCTCGATGCAGCAGTCCACCACGCCCTGGAGTAGCACCTCGTCAGTACAGGCGCCGCCTAAAAGCTCATTTACCAGCACGAGTATCGAAAACTTGAACTCTCTCAACACCCTGTCGGCGCTCCTGATACGCCGGCCCAATTCCGACTGCATGAAGCGGGATATAAGCTCCGGCTTTACGCTTTTGGCCTGCCGGGCCGAAAGCGTCCTCGCCTTTTCCAGCCGCTCGATCTCTCCTCTTGCCCCCTCTATAGTTAGGCAGGCGTCCACATCCGCGTACTGCATCACGAGGTGCATTGCCGTGCCCTTTTCCGCAGCGGTCAGGGTCTCTTTGGGCGAAAAGTCCGGGCGTCTGAGCTCTTTGGGCCGATTTATGAGGGCAAGGGCGTCTTCCGCCGCCTCCAGCTCCTTTAAGCGGCTCTTTATCTCCGTGGCTGTGAGCTTTGAGGGCTGGTTTTCGGCGGAGGCGTGGGGATAGACAAAGGCAAGGTTTTCGCTTATTTGTTTTACGAGCTGCCCGTCCGCCGGGGTTTCCGCCTCCTGGGCCTGCTGCTGAGCATTCAGTACAGACTTCGGGGCCGCGACTTTTTTAATGAGCCAGCCGCCGTCCGCTGCCTCGTCCTCAGCTTTAAGCTTCTCAGCGACGGATTTGTTATTAAATGCCGTCAGCATTATCCAGTCGCACATCCTTGACGTGCCGAGAAGTATCTCCGAATTAACGGGCGTCTCGGCACCTGACAATTTATCTATCTCCTTGTCGGCATCCTGAAATGATGCCAGCATAATGAGCTTTTCCTTTGCCCGCGTCATGGCTACATAGAGCACCCGGAGCTCCTCAGAGAAGGTCTCTTCCTTTATTTTCCGGGCTATAGCCATACGTGAGGCGGTGGCAAATTCTGCGCGAAGCTCCCTGTCCGCCACCTTTACGCCCACACCGAGTAAGGGGTGCACGAGCACCTGGCGGATCGTGTCGTTCATATTGATCCTTTTGGACAGGCCCGCTAAAAACACCACGGGAAACTCAAGACCTTTGGATTTATGAATGCTCATGATCCTTACGGCGTTGGATTCCTTCGGGGGCGGTGATAAATCCTCTCCCCTGTCTGTCAGCATTTTCACGTACTGTAAAAAGCGGTAAAGCCCGCGGTAGCCGTTTTTCTCAAAGACGCGGGCGCAGGTGATAAGCGCCTCCACGTTCCCGGCTCCGGCCTCCGGATGAAGGGCCCCGGCAACGCCGAAAAAGCCCGTCTCTGTGCAGATGTGCCAGATCAGCTCCGAGACATTCATATCCGGGGCGGCATTGCGGAAATCCTCTGTCTGCCGGAGGAAGGCGGCGCACTTTTCGTCCGTCTCCCCGGCGAAGTTCAGCGCCGTCCACAGATCCACATTCGCTTTTTTGAGCCTTATCCTCGCCAGCTCCTCGGGGGTAAAGCCCCATACCGGGCACCTCAGGGCCGAGACCAGGGGGATATCCTGCCGGGGGTTGTCGATGACCGCTAAGATGGAAAGCAGCATGGTGACCTCCGGGGACGTGAGACTGCCGCTGCCCGTTCCGGCGGATGAGGGTATTCCCCTTTTCGCCAGCGCCGCAGCGAAGACCCCGGCGTCATTCTTGATTTTTCGCATGAGGATGGCAAAATCCCCGTACTCAGCCGGGCGCAGACCGCCCGCGCCGTCGGAAACGGGCATCCGCCCGACAAGCTCCTCTATGCGGGCAGCGGCGTATTCCGCCTCGGCCTCCACCTTTCCCGGTGCCTCCTCATCCTCCGTGTCGGAGGCCAGGTCAATGAGGCAGAGCTCTGCGGGCGGTTCATTATTATCCGGCAGCGGTTCGGCGGGGCCAAATTTCAATGCCTCGTTTTCCGTATAGTCCATCTCACCGAAGCCCTCGCTCATCACAGCGGAAAAGACCCGGTTCACGGCGTCTATTACGCCCTTGCGGGAGCGGAAATTGCTCTGGAGCAGCACCTTGCGGGGCTCATTTTCCCCGGCGCTCTCCGCAGGTTTATAAGCCTTGTATTTTCTGAGGAATATGGAGGGGTCGGCCAGCCGGAAGCGGTAAATTGACTGCTTTACATCCCCCACCATGAAGATGTTTTGCCCGTTTTTCGACACGGCGGAGAATATGAGCTCCTGCACTGCATTTACGTCCTGGTACTCATCTATCATTATCTCCCGGTATCTCCGGGAGACCTCCTTTGCCGTTTCCGTGGGCGCACCGGTTTCCGGGTCCGCCAGGAGACGGACCGCCAAATGCTCCTGGTCGGAAAAGTCGATGAGCCCCCGGCGGAGCTTTTCCGCGCCGTAAGCTCTGCCGAATTCCAGGGTCAGCTCCATAAGCGCCTCCACGGTGTCGGCAGTGGCCCGGAGGTCATCGAGCAGTATATCCGACGGAGCGTTAAAAACGGACAGCGCCTTTTCAATGTTCTTTTTGCAGAGATTTCTCTCCGCCTTTTTTTCATCGCAGCCCTTGACCCGTCCGGCGTTGAAGGGGATCTCCACGGCCGCCGCCTCGTCCCAGGTGCTGGCGTTTAAGAAGGTCAGGAGGGCACCGCACGTTTCCTCGATATAGTCGCCATAAGAGGCAGAAAAGGCCTCGTCAGCGGTTATCTGCAGTCTTTCAAGGCGGTATTTCCAATAGGAAACTGCGGCCTTTGCCCGATGCATCAGGAATTTGCCCCATATCGTTTCGGAAATGTCCGAAACGTTCCCGGCTCTCAGCTTTTCGCCCTGCTCCGACGCCCATTTCTCCGGGTAGGGGTGGCATTGGAGTTTAAGATACGTTTCAAGTATCAGCTCGATGAGCTTTGAGTCGTCTCGCCCCGCCCCCATCTGGTCTGCCAGGCGGGAAAACCCGTCGCCGGGAGTCATCCGGTCGTACTTTTCCTCCAACAGCTTTTCCAGAACGTCACGCCTTATGAGGTCGCTCTCACCCTCGTCCGCCACTCGGAAATCCGGCGAAAGGCCCAAAAGAGCGGCGTTTTCCCGCAAGAGCTCCACGCAGAAGCTGTGTATCGTCCCGATATGCGCCCTAAAGCACATGTCGGCCTCACGCCGCAGTCTCCTGTCCCGGGGAGACGCCGCCAGGCGGCGGTTTATGGCAGCGCGGATCTTTACCCGCAGCTCCGCAGCCGCGGCGTTGGTGTAAGTGATTATGAGGAAATCCCCCACGCCACAGGGGTCCTTTTCGTCAGTTATGTACCGCATGAGCCGCTCCACCAAAACCATTGTCTTGCCGGAGCCGGCTGCGGCGGAAACCAGAAGAGCGCCGCCGGTATTGCTGACGGCCAGGCTCTGTTCCCGGGTAAGCTCCATATCAGCCATCGGCGCACTCCTCCTCTATTTTTTCCCAGGCCTCGCCGGGCTTCAGCTTTGTCAAATATCTCTTTTTGTCCCCGGACTTCTCCCCGAAGCGACAGGCCTCACAGTAATCGCAGTACAGGCAGGCGTTTTCATCCGGCCCCCGGTAGTAGGGATCGGCATCTACAACGCCGCTTGTTATCTCACGGCCCATCTCCAGCAGCACGGCGTCAACGTGATTTGAGAGCTTGCCCAGTCTCTCGGCGGAGGCAAGGCAGTCTCCGGCGTATCCGCCTGTTTTTGTTACTTTTACGGGCAGGTATTTGTGAGAACCCTTTTCCATGGCGTCTACGACGTCCGGGTCATCCAGAATTAGGCCGCTGCGCAGGAGCTTTTTCTCCCTCTTGGCTCTGATCTTCTCCGGGTCGTCTCCCCTGTCCGCCGCAATAAGCACGTCCCGGGCCGGGGTGTAGAGCACGCCGGCAGGAACTACCTCCATGCCGTATCTCTTTTCTCCGTGCCTGCTAAGAACGAACAGATAGATGAGCATCTGCATGCCCATGCCGTACC
>JAFYCQ010000125.1 GCA_017539635.1 Oscillospiraceae bacterium | reverse complement strand
GCGCTGACACCTGGGGTCACGTCGTATTCGATGCCCAGAGCTTCCAGCTCGTCGAACTGCTCCCGGACGGCCCCGTAAATGCTGGAGTCGCCGGTGTGGAGGCGCACGGTGGTCTTGTTTTCCGCCTCGGCTTTCTTTATTTCGTCCATCACCTGCTCCAGGGTCATATAGGCGCTGTCGAATATCCTGCACCCGGGCTTTGCGTATTTGAGCAGCTCCGGGTTTACGAGAGACCCGGCGTAGATTATCTGGTCCGCCTCGCCCAGGAGCCTTGCCCCCCTGACGGTGATGAGATCGGCAGCCCCGCTGCCGGCCCCGACAAAATGTACCATCTTTACCCCTCCGATATGATTTTAAGCAGCTCTCCTGCTTTTTTCGTCCGGCAGAGCTCCCCGCCCACCTTTGAAAAAACGATGGCGCCGCAGGAAAAATCCTCCCCGCAGCGGTGAGAGAGCATGTCGTCTATTCGCTGTGAAAGCAATGTCAGGACCTGGTCTTTAAGTCCCGCCTCGCCGATTATCCTCAGTGCCTCGTCCGCCATGACGCATTCCAGCACTTTAGTCACGCCCTCTTTGCCAAGGCCCCGGGCTCCGGCGCAGGCGGCTAAAATGTCCATGCGGCAGTCGCCGTATTTTGAGTGGGTGTTGAACATGCCCCCGGCTAATTTCACGAGCTTTCCCACGTGGCCCACCAACAGCGCCCCCTTGTAGCCCAGGTCACGGCAGGCGTCAAGGCAGTCGCCGATAAAGTTGCTGGTCATGACGGCGAAATCCGGGTCTAATCCCAGGCCGTCTCTTATGAAGTCCGAGCCGTAGTTTCCCGGCGTCAGCAGGGCATATTTCTCCCCCTGGGCCCGCCTTTGTCGCAGCTCCACGATTATGGCGTCCACCAGGGCCTTTTCGCTCATGGGCTCCACTATTCCCGTGGTGCCGATGATTGAAATGCCCCCCTCTATCCCCAGGCGGGGATTGAAGGTCTTTTTGGCCAAGGCCTCCCCCTCGGGGACTGTTATCAAAACGGAGATACCGCCGCCGTAGTCGAAAAGACGGCAGACCTCCTCAACGTTTTCGGTTATCATTTTTCTGGGCACGGAATTGATCGCGGCCGCGCCCGCGGGCTGGTCAAGGCCGGGCTTCGTCACCCTGCCAACGCCTTTTCCGCCGTCAATACAGACGCCGGGCGTCCCGGTCTTTCTCACCTCGGCGAAAATGAGGGCGCCGCCGGTTACGTCCGGGTCGTCCCCCGCGTCCTTCTTCACGGCGCATCGGACGAAGTCCTCGCCCATGGTTATCCCGCAGATATCCAGATCGAGGGTGATGCCCTTTGGCGTAAGCAGAGTTATCTTCTCCCGCCTTTTCCCGGAAAGGATCATGAAGACCGCCGCCTTTGAGGCCGCCGCGGCGCAGGAGCCGGTGGTGTAGCCCAGGCGGAGGCGCTTTCCGTCCACCAATACGTACTCTTCCATATTATCTCGTAATGCTGTACAAAAGGGCGTTGCATATAGCCGCGGCCACGTTGCTGCCGCCCTTTCTGCCCCGGGCGACGATATAGGGCGCGTCGGAGGCGATTATGAGCTCCTTGCTCTCCACCACGTTCACAAAGCCCACGGGCACGCCGATGATGAGAGCCGGCGAGAGCTTTCCCTCGTCCATGAGCTCCCGTATCCTGATAAGCGCCGTGGGGGCGTTGCCGATGGCGAGGATTATGGGCTTTTTAAGCGCCGCCGCCCGCTCCATGGAGACGGTGGCTCTCGTTATTCCCCGCTCTTTTGCCTCAATGGCCACGTCCTCATCGGACATGAAGCAATAGACCTCTCCCCCAAGCTTTTTCAGGGCGGGCTTGCTAATTCCGGCTCTGGCCATCTGTGTGTCGGTGACGATGCAGCAGCCGGCTTTCAGAGCTGCTATGCCCTTTTTTACCGCGTCGGGGGAAAAGACGAGATTGTCGGCGTAGTCAAAATCCGCCGTGGTGTGTATGACCCTTTTGATGACCGGCTCGTTTTCCGGCGGGAAGCGGCGGTCTCCCAGAGTCTCGGTTATTATCTCAAAGCTGCGCTTTTCGATCTCCATGGGCTTCATTGTATCAAACATTATGGCGCTCCTTCAGACACGCTCTGTAGAAATTTTCCGCGAATACCGGATTTGCGTAAAAGTGAAAATGAGGGAACCCGGCGTAAAGCGTTTCGGAGACGCAGCACGCCTCCCAGCGCTTTCCCGAGGGCTTTTCGGCCACAAAGCCATGCCCCGGGTCGGGGGTATCCCAGTAGTGGAACTCGTGGGCGGGGATGCTCTCCCCTTTTTTGCAAAGGAGGTTATCCTCCTTTGCCGTGAGTGTCACATAGCCGAACCGGGATAGTCTGCCCGTGTTCCGGCAGGCGCCTTCAAGCAGGCCTGCCATGGTGTATTCCCCGATAGCCTCGGTCAGATACATATACCCGCCGCATTCGGCTATGGTGGGAAGTCCTCCCTTTACGGCCTTTAATACAGAGGCGAGCATGGTTTTGTTCCGGGACAGCTCTTCGGCGTATAATTCCGGGTAGCCGCCCCCCAGTATAAGGCCGTCGATGTTTTCCGGCAGGGCGGCATCCGTAAGTGGTGAAAAGGTCACGATTTCCGCCCCGGCCTCTCTAAGCATATCGAGGCCGTCCTCATAGTAAAAGCAGAAGGCCCTGTCTCTGGCAACGGCGATCCTCACCGGCTCTGAAAAGCGGGGAGTCTTTACAGGCTCGAAGCACAGCTCCGGGGCGTCATCGGCCAGGGCTATAAGCCCCTTTAGGTCAAGGGTTTTTTCCGCCTGGGTCGAAAGGGCGCGGAGCTTGTCTTTAAGCCCCTCCACCTCCTGGGCAGTAACGAGGCCCAAATGCCGGCTCTCCAGAGAGCACTCCGGCATGGGCGGCAGAAATCCCAGGGGAATCACGTCTCCCCCGAACTCCTGCAAAACGGCGTCCTTTAAGGCCGGGTAGAGCATGGGAGAGCAGCGGTTGAAGATGACTCCCCTTATCCCGCTTTCCGGGCGGAAGCGGAGAAAGCCGGAGATCTCCGCCAGCAATGACGCGGCGGCGCCCTTGGCGTTCAGCACAAGTATGACCGGCGTTTCCGTCGCCGATGCAACAGTTTGGGTGCTGGCCTTTTCCGTCACGCCGAGACCGTCATAGAAGCCCATTACGCCCTCTATGACGCTTATATCCCGGCCCGAGGCGCCTTTGGAAAGCAGGTGGCGCATTGTGTTTTCCGAAAAGAAAAACGGATCCAAGTTGGCGCTTTTGGCCCCGATTATCCGGCTGTGGAACATGGGGTCTATATAGTCCGGGCCACATTTGAATGCGGAGACGGAAAGGCCCCGGTCACACAGCGCCTGCAATACGGCGCAGGTCACGGTGGTCTTTCCGCAGCCGCTGCTGGTCCCGGATATGAGGACCCTCGGTACGGCGGATCTCATTTCGCCTGTATGGACGCAGAGTCGAAGGTCAGGGTGTATTCGATCTCATGGGGCTGGCTCATGGCGGTGGTGTCGGCATATACAGTCATGGGCCGGTCAAAAATGCTTACGGGTATCTCAAAAACGGAGTTGCCGCCGTCGTTTACAGGGAGGTATTTTTCACCGTCCACTACCATGTAGTCGTAATTGGGACTGCTCCACTCGATGGTGGCGGTGACGGCGCCGTCTTTAACGACAAGGTCTGCCGGGCTCCCGACGCTCGCTTTGCCGGAACCGCCGGCGAGGGCGACCTCGGCTGAATAAAGGCCGTCGGAAAGGCCGAGAGATTCTGCCGTTACGAAAAATCCCTCTTTAAAGGCGCTCTGGGGCAGAGAATCGGCTCTGAAAAGGAGGGTGCGGTCATACCACAGCTCTTTTCTCTTGGAAAAAGCAGCAAAGCTCTCGCCGTCGTCAAGGGCGTTGAGCGGGAGTGTGAAGGTCCTGAAATCTCCGGCCTCCACAGGGAGTATATAGGCGTCCTCGGAGGCTGCAGCCGCCTCGGCGGCGGTGCCGGCGAACATGTAGGGATAAGCCTCGCTGGTCATATAGAGGATGGCGGTCATCCGGCCGTCCTTCACCTCCACCTCGCAGTGGTCGGCCTTGAACATGGAGGAGCTGGACTTCATGACCACGGGATAGACTCCGTCATTAAGGCTCTCGGCGTAAACGGGGATCATCCCCTCCTCCACGACCTCCTCAACCTCGGTCATGTCCTCCGCTCCGGCGACATTGGCGGGCGTCTGGGTGTCTTCCGGCTCACCTCCCGGCGCGGGCTCAGAGGCCGGTTCAGGCGCGGGAGTAGTATCTTCGACAGGCTCCGGCTCAGTAGTCGGGTTGCTCGTCGCTGTGTTGCTGCCGCAGGCGGCAAGCATGGCCAGCAGCAAAACTGCGGCCAAAAGAAGGGAAAGTGTCTTTTTCATGGTTTTTTCTCCTTTGAGCAAAACAGATTTTACCTCCCGTTTTGCCTCATTATATTAGCCCAAACAGGCTTTCAGGTCAATGCCCGAAAGCCTGTGAAGGTCAGTATGGATTTTTCCCGGCGGCAGCCAATCAGCCGATCTCGGCAACGGCAGCCTTGGCGTGCTCGACAAGCAGATCCTGAATCTCCGGGAAGGAGCCGAGACCGCGGAGCACACACTCCACCTCGTAGCCGGCATCCTCGAATATGGTCTTCCAGGAATCCTCCTCGTCGCCGGCCATGTCGTTGTTGGCGTGGTCGCCGGCAACTATCATGAGGGGCTCGAGAACGACTCTCTCGTAGTCTCCGGCCTGGACAAGGGCCAGGACGTCTTCCACGGAGGGCTCGGCCTCAACGGTGCCGATGTAGTAGTTCTTCATACCCATATCCTTAAGTACGCCCTGCATCTTGGCATAGACTTCGTTGGAGTCGGCCTCGGTGCCGTGGCCCATGAAGACGATGGCGGTCTTGCCGTCGTCGTACTCCTTGGTGGCGTCGGTAATGGCCTTTGCCACCGTGCTGAAGTCAGCGTCGGTGTCCAGGATGGGCCTGCCGATGGTGACCTTCTCAAAGGCGTCGGCGTAGGAGGCGATCTCGTCTATGACATCGTTGTACTCGAAGCCGGGCATCAGGTGGGTGGGCTGCACGATAAGGGTCTTGACGCCGTTATCGACGGCTCTGTCAAGAGCCTGGGTAATGTTGTCGATAGTTTCGCCGTCGCGGCGCTGAACGTGGTCGATGATTATCTGGCTGGTGAAGCCTCTGCGGACGTCCAGCTCGGGGAAAGCCTCGATCATGGCCTTCTCTATGGCGCCGATGGTCTCGCGGCGGCTGTCGTTGAAGCTGGTGCCGAAGGACACTACCAGCAGTTCCTTCTCCCCGATGCCGTCCTGGTTGCGGGGATCGTCCAGAGAGGCGTCGCCGGTGCTGTAGTTTTCCTCGTCCTCTTCCTCCTCGGCCTCAGCGGCTTCCTCGGCGGGGGCGGGCTCTTCCGCCTTGGGTTCTTCCGCGGGAGCAGCTTCCTCGGCCTCGGGGGCCTTGGTGGCCTCGGCGGGGGCGGGTGCGGCAGCGGGCTTGGAGGCGCAGCCGGTAAGCAGCAGGGCCAGCAGTGCGGCGGTGAGGATCAGGGTGATGGCTCTGTTCATGGTTTTTCTCCTTTTTCGTTTTCACTATTGTCAACACGAAGACGTGTCAGACACAAATCCAGGACACGGGCGAAATCCTCGCCCTGATCGCCGGGGCGGCGCAGGACGATCAATCCGGCCCCGGTCTCTTTTGCGGCTTCCGCTTTCTCCGGGAAGCCTCCCGCCGCGCCGCCGTCCTTGGTGACGAGCCAGCGGATCGCATACTGCCGGATCATGGCAGTGTTCATTTCCCGGGAAAAGGGCCCCTGCATGGCGAGGATGTTGCGATGGGGAATGCCCAGGGCCTCGCAGGCTTCGATGCCCGCGCGGCTCGGCAGGACCCGGGGATAGAGGCGCTCCGGGTCAAGCGCCCGGAAGGCAGACAGCTCCTTGGCGCCGGTGGTCAGCAGGACGTTGCCGGGCCGCTCCCGCAGATAGGCGGCGGCAGCGGCGGCATCCTCCACAACGACCGCGCCCTCCGTTTGGGAAGCCGGACGGCGCAGACGCAGATAGGGCACGGAGGCGCTCTCACAGGCGGCCTTGACCGAGGCGCTCACATGGGTGGCGTAGGGGTGGGTGGCGTCCACGCAGAGGGCGGCATCGGAGAGCAGCCGCTGCTTTTCCTCCGCGCTCAGAGCGCCGACGTGGGTCTTCACCCCCGGCAGCTCCCCCTGGGTCTCCTCGCCGTAGTCCGTCAGGACGCAGACGGTGAGCTCCGCGCCCGCCGCGGCCAGGCGCTCGGACAGCTCCCGTCCCTCGGTGGTGCCGCCGAAGATCACGATGTGCATGGGCGATACCCCCTCGGTGTGACCATGCGGCCAAGGATCTCCCGGGTAGTCGAGGTCCCGATAAAGACGGTGGAGAACATGTCCGCCTCTGCGTCCCGCAGTTCGTCCAGCCGCAGGATCCGCAGGCTCTCCCCCACCCTACCTATGTTCCGCACAAGGCCGCAGACCGTGTCCGGGCTTTTCTCCTCCAGCAGAATCTCAGCAGCCCGGCGCAGATGCTCCGGCCTGCCGCGGGAGGCGGGATTATACAGGCAGAGGGCGAAGTCCCCCCGGGCGGCCAGACGCAGGCGGCGCTCGATCGTCTCCCAGTCGGTAAGCCGGTCGGACAGGGAGATCACACAGAAATCGTGCCCCAGCGGGGCCCCCAGCAGGGCTGCCCCCGAAAGGGCAGCCGTGACGCCGGGGATGATCTCCACCTCAGCCTCCGGGTACTCCGGCTTAAGCTCCAGCACGGGACCGGCCATACCGTAGACTCCGGCGTCCCCGCTGCAGACCAGCGCGAGGGTCCTCCCCGCAGCCGCCTGCTCCAGGCAATAGCGGCAGCGGGCAAGCTCCCCGGTCATGCCGGTGGTATAGACAGGCTTATCCGGGCAGAGCGGCTTTACAAGCTCCACATAGCCGGTATAGCCGCACAGGAGTTCCGAGGCGTCCAGGGCGGCGCGGGCGGCGCCGGTCAGGGTCCTCCCCTCCCCCGGGCCGATGCCCACCACATACAGCTTTCCCATCTCAGCACCTCCAATCCAGCTCCACCGGCGCCTCTGCCAGGGCAAATGTCACGCCGGAATCTTTGTATTTTTTCTCCACAAGCGCTCCACCGCTGCGCAGGACCGCCGCGCGCTCACAGACATTGTCCACCCCGACCTGCGTCTGCACGAAGGCAGAGGCGGAGAAGGGACCCTCCGCCCGGCAAAGCTCGTCGGCGGAGTAGAAGGCGATCTTCCAGCCATGGCCGAGGCAGAAGGCGAGCAGGCCCGCCTCATCCTGTTTCAGGTCGATGCTGGCCGCGCTGCGGATGGCGGTGGGGAGAATATCCCGCTCCGCGCAAAACCGGGAGAAGGCCTCCTCCAGCGTCTCGGCTGAAGTGCCGCGCCTGCAGCCGATGCCCAGGCTGAGGATCCGGGGCACAAGCTTCAGGCCCTCCTGCGGCTGCGCGCGCCAGGAGACCACAGCGTCTCCGATTTCTGACAGGCTCACATGCTCCGGTGGGAGGCCGCGGATCGGATACGGGCAGGCGATCCTGATCTCCTCCCCGCGCAGAAGCTTGGCGGAGATGTCCCGGATCCGCTCCGGGTTGAGTACCTGCAGGCCCTGGCGTTTGGCCCAGAGAT
>JAFYCQ010000124.1 GCA_017539635.1 Oscillospiraceae bacterium | reverse complement strand
TATGGTGCCCAGGCCGGTGTAGGCGCTGCCGAAGAACACGGGGCAGATCTCACCGCCGGCGATGCCGGAGTTGAGAGCTCCGTAAATTTCCTCGGAGGAGAGCTCCATGGTGTCGAGGTATTTCTCCATGAGCTCCTCGCTGGTGCCGGCGGCGTTCTCAGCTATCTCGTTGTAGAAGTCCTCAACGCGGCTGGTCATATCGGCGGGAATGCCGATCTCGGTCCGTTTGCCGCCCTCGATTTTGAAGGCCTTTTTGGAGATGATGTCAACGATGCCGGTGACCTTCTCACCCTCCATAATGGGGGCGGTCATGGGGCTGACAGAGGTGCCGAACTTCTCCCTGATCTGCTCGAAGGTATTGTAGAAGTCGGCGTGCTCCTCGTCCGTCTTGGAGATGTATATGGCTCTGGGCTTCTGCATATCGGAGAAATATTTCCAGGCCTTCTCGGCGCCCACGTTGAGGCCGTCCTTGGCGGAAATGACGATGATTCCGGCGTCAGCCACGCGCAGAGCCTGGAACACCTCGCCGGTGAAATCGAAATATCCCGGGGTGTCGATGATGTTGATTTTAACCTTGTTGTACTCGGCAAACATGGTGGAGGCGGAAATACTGGTCTGCCTGCGGATCTCCTCTGGGTCGTAGTCGGAGACAGTGTTGCCGTCGGCGGTCTTTCCGAGTCTGTCGGTGCTTCCGGCGAGGAAAAGCATGCTCTCAGCCAGGCTGGTCTTTCCGTTGCCGCCGTGTCCGAGCAGCGCTATGTTGCGGATATTTTCGGTTGCATAGGTCATAGGGTGTATCTCTCCTTATATAAAAAGTGGTTGCCTTTGAGTTCCGTTAGATAACGTAAGAAAAATTATACACTATTAGTATTGGAATTACAACAATTTTTTATTTTGCCGTGCGCAGGGCAAATCTGGACAGCACCGAGACGACGACCTGAACGGCGATCATGTAGATAAATGCGTTCATGGGAGAAACCGAGATCGTGGCGTTGTTGGCGAACATAATGAACATCAGCAGCACGCCGAAGGCGGCGGCGGCAATGGAGAACACGGTGCAGATAAGCGCCGTAAGCCGCAGCATCCTGCCCTTGGTTATGACCTCGGCAAAGGGAGACAGGCCGTCCCGGCAGACGACCGCTACGGTGTCCGCCCCCTCGGGCTTTGAGTCGGCAGAGAGCTTATAGCAGTCGCCCACGGAAATCATTTCCACGTTTTCCATGGAGAGGCGGAACTTCTGCTCCAAAAGATAGGGCGTTACATTGAAATCCCGTACGGCGAAGAGCATACCGGTTTTTGTCCTCTGCATGGAGACAAGGGCGGATTTTACGGAATTGGCCGGGGCGAACTCCACCACGAAAACGGCAATCAGCTCGCCGTTCACCGCGGTGAACACTGTGCCCCGGGACTCCAGGCCCTTGGGAACGCGGATGCTCATGAGGTTCATGAATGCGCTGGAGCCCACCAGCACCTGGTCGTTATGTATGGTGCCGCCAATGCCTCCGCCCTCATAGCAGGCGAAGTCGCGGACGGGGGCTTTTGTGAGACGCTGGGATTTCAGAAGCTCGGAAAAGGCTCTGGCGGAGCCGGTGTCGGCGGTGATTATAAGGCTCGCGGCATAACGGACGGCCAGCTCCTGTGAAACTCCCTCAAAGAGCTTTACGCCGGATATCCTCACCGTTCCCGCGGGGAAAATATCATCGTCGGTTATGAGAGCGCCGTCGGCCTCATAAATGTCGCATGCTCCGCCCCAGCCGGCTACCGCGCCGCCGGATTTTTTGGCGGTGACGGCGGCTAAGGAGAAGGGCAGAGAATAGCTCAGCGCCGCCGGGAAGGACGCCGCCATGGCGGTCATGGAGGCGAAAGCGTAAGCGAAGGCTCCCGGTCTTCCCTTTCCTATGGAGGATATGAAGGCCAGCACCACACAGGCAATGAAAAGTATGGGCGCGGCTTTCAGATATGCTGACTCGGAGACATCCATCTCCGTGAGTTTGCGGTAAAAGCCGTCGGTGCCGCCGGAGATCTTTTTCAGCACCATTCTGTCCTCTATGCTGTCGTCAAGCACCACCGCCTTGGGATTGGCGGAGGCGGTGGCGGCCCGCAGCGAGGAGTACATGGCGATATCCCACAGTCTTCTTCCCCTTATGGCGCACCACAGAGAGCAGGCGGAAATAAGGGAGAAAGGCAGACCGTTGGAGCATGTGCCCGCGGCCATGGCGACGATGCC
>JAFYCQ010000123.1 GCA_017539635.1 Oscillospiraceae bacterium | reverse complement strand
GGTAGCTTCTGCCTCTACCTTGCCGGAGACGGACAGGTTTTCCACCACGCCCTTATTGCCAATATAGCCGAACAGACCGGCATATTCCAGTTCTCCCGAGACCTTCAGGCCGGAGATCTCATACCCCGCCCCGTTGAAGGTGCCGGTGTAATAGGTGTTGTAATCCGGGCCTATGGGCGTCCACTTATTGGCCTCCACAAGGTTGCCCTCCGCGTCCAGGCCGCCTAAGTCGATATTCGCTTTAAGCTCTGCGCAGGCTTCGCTGTTCTGCGTTTCGCCGTTAGCCCCGTTCACTATATCCCGGAACTTACCCAGCTGCGCGGCGGTGCTGATCTGATAGGGGTCGCCCTCCTTGCCTGTGCCGGGGAGGGTGACGGCGGGATTTCCCACCGTTATGGTCAGAGGCGTGAAGGAGGTGGAATAGAGGTCCTTCGTGTTGCCTTTATAAACCCGTAAGTATTCGGCAAAGCCCACGGTGTAAATGACGTCTTTGGCGTCTGTGGGAAGGGTGATATAGAAGGTAAAAGCATCCTTGCCGTTACTGACCTTCACGGGTTCGCCGTCGTTCCTCCCGGTGCTCGTGAAGTTTGCCCGAAGTCCTTTTTCGTTTTTCGCCAATTTAGCATCTCCGCACGCCTCTGAATTATTATCAAATTCATCGATCGCAAGCCCCTGCGTCTTGAACTGCGCGTCAATGGCCGAGATATTATTATCCCCGGCGTCGATTATTACGCAGACCTTTATCTCTTTTCCCGGCTTGGCCATTACATTGTTTTGGCCCTTGTCGTCCATGAAGGAAAAGGCCACGTCGGCGTTTTCCGTAACGTTGTTGCCCCCGGAGAGACGGGGCGGCTCCTTATAGTCCGGCAGAGCAGCACCTGCGCCGACAGGGGTCAAACTATCTATTTTGCCCAAAAGAAATTCCTGGATCTTCACGGCGTCATCCGAGGTTAAACCTTTGGTGGAATTATCGACGTCTGCGCGCAGTTTGCCCTCCTCCGTCAGGTGGCCGGGTTCGGGTTCGGTCCCGCCCAAGCCGTACCTGTTCGGGTTTGCCAGAGACTGCTTTATGAGCACCGCGTCCGCCATATCCACCTGGCCGTCGCAGTTGGCGTCGCCCCAGTAGGCGGTATCGGGGTTGGGGACGGCGGGTTTTTCCACCTTTATGGTCGCGGGTATTACGGCGACAGACCATGTGTCACCGGAGTCTTCTTGTTTGAACACTTTAATCGATTTGAAGGTCACCGTGTAATCGCCGTTAGGGCAATTTTCTGGAATGTACACTGTGAGGCTGAACACCGACTTGCCGACACTGACTTTAACGGGATCGCCGTCGTTTGCGACGGAGAAATTACATTCAAGATCATTTACGTTTTTGTTTACTACAGCATTATCGTACGCCGCTGCGGTGTAGCCGAAGTCGGCTATTTTGAGCGGGCTGTCTATCTGGTAGAAAACGTCCATACCCGCGACCGGGACGTCACCCTCTGCGAGTTTGACGGTGATATTTACCGAGTCTCCCGGGGCAGCCGTGTAGTACCCTCCGAAGTCCAGGACGAGGTCGGCGGTGTTCCCCGTGCCGGTGCCGGGGGTGGCGGTCTTTTCTCCAAAAACGGCGGTGAGGGTGCGGTTTTCCGTGGCCGTGAACTCATAGGGGTCAGCCGTGGAGACGATGCTTTCGCCCTCCTGCCATCCTTTGAAAACGTTGTTTCCTATGGGAAAGGCCGTCAGGGTTACGGTTTTTCCGTCCTCATTAAGGTGCGATATGCACGCCCCTCCCCTCTCCTTGGACGACGACGCCGCGGTTATCTTGTAATCGGAGGGCAGGGTCAACTCGGAAAGGTTTTCGCATTGATAGAAAATGACGCTCGTCCCGCCGTCTTCAATATTTGAGAAATCCCAGCCGGACATGTCGAGGGAGGTGAGGGACGAGCAGTCAAAGAACATCTCCGCCATATCCGTCACACTCGAGGTGTCCCAGCCCGAAACGTCGAGGACGGTGAGGGAAGAGCAGTCGCGGAACAAGTCGTACATGCTCGTCACGCCCGAGGTGTCCCACTTTGAAACGTCGAGGGAGGTGAGGGACGAGCAGCCATAGAACATCGCCTTCATATCCGTCACGCTCGAAGTTTTCCATCCCGAAACGTTCAGGGAGGCGAGGGACGAGCAGTTATAGAACATCTCCACCATACCCGTCACGCCCGAGGTGTCAAGCCCAGAAAGGTCGATAGATGTTATATTCCCGCATCCGCCGAAAAGACTATCGCAACTTGACGACGCGGCTGTCTTTTTCCCGTCTTCCTCCCGGATGACGACGGATTTTACGTCATCCCTGTTTTTCCAGGGCGCTGAGGAAGCATCGTCGGCGTCGCCCGGATGGACGGTGAGAACACCCTGGTCGTCCAGTTCCCACGGGCAATCGCCCCAGGTGCCGGAGGCGATGACTGCCGCCCCCGCCGTTACGGGCAGGAGGGAAACGCACATCAAAACAGCCAGCAATAAGCTGAGCACCTTTTTCGTCTTCATAATAACGGCCTCCTTGAGCAAAAAATAACGCGAAACGCGGCTATGTTCAGTAAACTGTGCATAATTATAATTAGTTGACTATATCATACCATGTTTTCGCCCGCTTTGCACCACCGGAAAGTATATTTTTTAAGTTTTTTTCAAAAAAAGTGCCGGACGCATTACCAATAAATACAATACATTTCCCGTTCTTTTCGATAAAGTGACAGTGGTATGTCATACGCGGTTTTGTGCACAATGTCTTTCATACAAGCCCGCGTATCATTAAGAAAGAGGTAAGGCTAAAGAAACATAAGAGGAGGAAACTTAATCATGGCATTGGAAAAAAGATGGCTCAACATTAACGGAGCCAACAAGGCTTTCGTCTGCGACCCGGACGACTCCCTTGCAAAAGTACTTCGGCAGATGGGTCTCACAGGTACCAAGATCGGCTGCGGCGTCGGCGTCTGCGGCGCCTGCTCCGTCATTCTCAACGGCAAGCTGGTCCGGGCCTGCATCAAGAAGATGAAATCCATCGAGGAGTACAGCACGGTACTCACGGTCGAGGGTATAGGCACCCCGACCAATCCCCACCCCATTCAGCAGGCCTTCGTCACCTTCGGCGGCATTCAGTGCGGCTTCTGCACTCCGGGCTTCATAGTCTCCACCTACGCCCTTCTGCAGGAGAACCCCAACCCCACCAGAGAAGAGGTTCGCCACTGGTTCACCGTCAACAAGAACGCCTGCCGCTGCACCGGCTGGAAGCCGATCATCGACTGCGTCATGGCCGCCGCCAAGGTCCTTCGCGGCGAGGCCACCATTGACGACATAACCTATCACGTACCGGCTGACGGAACGATCTACGGCACCGCCATTCCCCGTCCCGCGGCTCTGGCAAAGGCCACCGGCACCTGCGATTTCGGCGACGATATCGCCCTCAAGATGCCCCGCAACACCGCTTATCTCGCCCCTGTCATGCCCGGCGTACACCACGGCAAGATCATCAGCATCGACGCAAGTGAGGCCGAGGCCATGCCCGGCGTCATCAAGGTTCTCACCGCCAAGGATGTCAAGGGCACCAACACCATTATGATGCCCGTACCTCACCCCCGCTCCAAGATAGACGGCTTTGACCACAAGGTCATAAACGACGATAAGGTCTATCGTTACGGCGACGTGGTGGCCGTTGTTGCCGCCGAGAGCCAGGAGCTGGCCCGTGAGGCCGCCAAGAAGGTCAAGGTGCAGATCGAAGAGCTGCCCGCCTACATGACCTATCTTGAGTCTATCGCCCCCGGCGCTATCGAAATTCACGAGGGCTCCCCCAACGAATATCTCCGTCTGCCCCTTGTCAAGGGCGAGGACACCAGAGACGTTCTGGACGAGTCCGAATACGTGGTTGAGGGCAGCTTCTATTCCACCAGCCAGCCCCACCTCATTATAGAGCCCGACGTTGTCCAGGCTTACATGGACGACGAGGGCGTTCTCACCATCCACTGCAAGACCCTTGCTCTGGACGTCTTCCTGGGAGTCGTGCCGCCCACCATCGGCATTCCGGCTGACAAGCTGAGAATGATCGAAAACCCGACGGGCGCTTCCTTCGGCTCCTCCATGACCCAGAGATCCGCCTGCATCGCCGGCGCCGCCGCCATGGCTCTGGGCAGACCCGTAAGCATGACTCTCACCTATGCGCAGCATAACGCCTTCGTCGGCAAGCGCTGCGCCCACTACTCCAACGCCCGCCTGGGCTGCGACAAGGACGGCAAGCTCACCGCCGCCGAGTACGACTTCGTATTCGACCACGGCGCTTACAGCGAAATGGCGGACATGCTGGGCTCCAAGGCTCAGCGCTTCCCCTACTTCGGCTACAACGTGCCCAACGTCCGGGCCCTCGTGCGTCTCGGCTACTCCAACCAGACCTACGGCACCCCCTACCGCTCCTACGGCAACGCCCAGTCCTACACCATGTCCGAGGCCATGATGGATATGCTGGCCGCGAAGGCCGGGATCGACCCCTTCGAGTTCCGTTACAGGAACCTTGTCAAGGAGGGCGACCTGAACCTCAACTCCGTGCCCTATCACGAGTACCCCTTCAAGCGCATGATGGACGCCATGCGTCCCTACTACGACGAGATGAAGGCCGAGGCTGAGAAGAAGAACGCCGAGAACATCCCCAACAAGAAGTACGGCGTGGGCATCGCCATCGGCGGCTACAACGTCACCGGCGGCGCCGACCACTCCGAGGTGGCCATAGGCCTGGATCCCGACGGCGGCGTTACCTGCTACAACACCTGGGAAGACCAGGGCCAGGGCTCCGATGTCGGCTCCCTCGTTCTCACTCATGAGGCTGTCAAGGCTCTCGGCGTGCCCGTAGAGAAGATCCGCCTCGTCCAGGGTGACACCGCCCAGGCTCCTCTTACCGGAGCTGCCGGCGCCAACCGCTCTCACTACATGGCCGGCAGCGCCATAATCGACGGCGCAAACAAGCTCATTGCCGCCATGAAGAAGCCCGACGGCACCTTCCGCACCTATGACGAGATGGTGAAGGAGGGCATCCCCACCAAGTACGTGGGCGTCCACGACACCGCCGCCATTTGCGAGGAGCTGGATCCCAACACCGGCGCCGGCGACCCCACCTCCCAGTACAACTACTGCAACTTCATGGCTCTGTCCGAGGTTGACACCGAGACCGGCGTAACCAACGTGCTGCGCTACATCATGTTCTACGACATCGGCAAGGTCGGCTCCGTGCAGGCTGTTGAGGGCCAGGGCTACGGCTCTCTCGTCCACTCCCTGGGCTTCGCCCTTTCCGAGGAGTACATCGACGACGCCAAGCACGCCCAGATCACCCAGTGCGGCTTCCGCTACGCCGACGACGTCACCGACAACATCGAGCTCGTCAACCTTGAAGGCCCGAGAAAGAACCCGGCTCCCTTCGGCTCCGTCGGCTGCTGCGAGGGCTTTCAGAGCGCAGGCCACATGGCCATTATAAACTCCATTTACAACGCCTGCGGCGTCCGCATCTTCGACCTGCCGGCAAAGCCCGCCAAGGTCAAGGCCGCTCTCGACGCCATAAAGGCCGGAAAGCCCCTGGAGAACAAGAAGTACTACCTCGGCCCGGATATGTTCGGAATCATCGAGGACGCTATCGAAAATCCCGTCTCCAACACCGCCGGCGGCGGACTTGCTCTCTAAGCGAGACACTGTTCTTTTAGCCATCTCAAAATGAGCTGATTTTGCGGGGATGGGCTGAACTGGAAAATCAGTCCGGCCCGTCCCCGCGTTTTTTTCCTATGGAGGAACCTTATGAAAACAGTCAAGCCGTCCAGGGCGCGAGCCTTTGCGACGGAGCTGAATCTCACGGCCCCCTGCCGAAACGGCCAGGCTCCCCGGTGCTCCCGGGAATGCCCCTACGGTCTGGATGTGAGGGCCTTTATCCGCAAGCTGCAAAGAGGCAGTATCCGGGGCGCTTACGGCGCGTTATCTGAGCAGCTCACCTTTCCCAAAGTCATGTGCGCTATTTGCGGGGCCCCCTGCCTCAAGGGGTGCACAGCCGAGCTTTCCGGCGCCCCCGTAAACCTCCCGACTCTGGAGCAGGCGGTCTTCGCCGGTTCCAAAAGCTCGCCGCCACGCTATAACGTCCCGCCTAAAGAAGAGCGTATCGCCGTTGTGGGGGGAGGCCTCGGGGGCCTCACCTGCGCTTACGTCCTTACGACTTTAGGCTACTCCGTGGAGCTTTTCGAGGCGGAAAACGACATCGGCGGCAGGCTCCGGGAGCTTCTCCCACAGGAGGATTACCTGCCGGAGATAATGTCCGTCATCGAGTCGGAAAGCCTGACGATAAGCACCGGCAGGAAGATAAAAAGCCTTAATGAGCTGGAGAGCTTTTCCGCCGTGGCCATTGCCACCGGGGCCGGCTCCGACGCCTTGGGCTTTGAAGGCAAAGCATTGCCGGAAAAAGTCTTTGCCGCCGGAGAAATCACCGGCACGTCCCTTCCGAAAGCCGTGGAGAGCGGCAAGGCCGCCGCTACGGCCATAGACGCCTATCTGAAAATAGGCGCCGGGGAGGAAGTGACTTTGTCCTCCGGGCTCAAGCCCATAAGCGCAGAAAAAACCGAGAAATCTGAACCTTTAACGAAGGAGCAGGCTCAGGAGGAGGCCAGGCGCTGCCGCCTGTGCGACTGCCGCGCCTGTTACGACCGCTGCGACCTTCTACAGCATTACAAGACCATGCCGGCGAAAGCCGAGAGCGACGTCCGGGTGACCCTCAATCCCGTGGACTGCTTCATGCCGCGAAGGGCCACCAGGCTCATAAATTCCTGCAACGACTGCGGTCTGTGCCGGGATTTCTGCCCGGAGAGCATAGACATGAATTATATGCTCATGACCTCCCGGGCCCTCATGTTCGACGACGGGAGTCTGCCGAAGGTCTATCACGATATTTGGCTGCGGGATTTTGAGTTCTCCCTCTCCGAAAAGGCGGCGTACCTCAAAAAGCCGGAAAACGGGTATCTGTTCTTCCCCGGCTGTCAGCTGGGGGCCTCCGACCCGGAGCTTGTCAAGGACGCCTATGACCTTTTATGCGGCATTAAGCCCGGCAGCGGCATAATGCTGAACTGCTGCGGCATTCCGGCCCGCTGGGCGGGAGACGCCGAGGGGTTTAAGTCCCATCTGGAAAAACTGAAGGGCGTCTGGGAGGACTGCGGAAAACCCGTCATAGTCACCGCCTGCCCCACCTGCAAACGGACGTTCATAGAGTATCTGCCGGACATTCCCGCAACTTCACTTTACGAGCTTCTGGCGGAGGGCTGCGCCCCGGCGGAGAGCTCCGGCGAGACCGTCGCAGTATTCCACCCCTGCTCCAGCAGGAAGGACGGAGAAATGCAGGAAAGCGTCAAGGCGCTCATACGCTCCCGGGGCATTACGGCAAATGAAATTTCTGACCCTCTGGAGAGAAACCGCTGCTGCGGCTACGGCGGTCACATCTACCCCGGAAACCGGGAGCTTTTCGACACCATGGCGCAAAAGAGGGCCGATTCCGATCCCCTGCCCTACGTCACCTACTGCGCCAACTGCCGGGATGTGCTCTCCGGCAAGGGCAAGGACTGCCGGCATATAATCGAGGTGCTCACCGGCAGAAAACGGGAGACTTCTCCCCCGAGCCTGGGACAGAGGCGCCGAAACCGCGTGGAAGTCAAGGCTTTTTATTCAGGAGAGGAAATCCCGATGGATGAATTGAAGCTTATAATACCAGATGAACTAAGGAACAAAATGGAGCTTGACCTCATCGGGGACCATGACATCTCCGACGTGATAAAAAGCTGCAATGAGACGAAAAACTACCTGCTGACGGAGAGAGGCACGAAGATCGGCCACATTAAAATCAGCAAAATGACCTACTGGGCGGAGTGGAGCGAAGAGGGCGACGCCTTTATGATCCACAACGCCTACTGCCACCGCATGGTGCTGGAGGGAGAGGGTGACGGACGATGAGTGAAAAGCTTATCTGCGGCAAGTGCAATGCTGAGCTTGTGCCCAAGACCATAAACCTCAATTATCTCGGCCACAGCCTCACCAACGACTTCCCCTGCTGCCCTGTCTGCGGCCAGCCCTACATCCCGCCGGATATAGTCAGCGGGAAAATGCACGAGGTGGAAACGCTTCTGGAGGACAAATAATCCTTTTCTTATAACGACCCCCTCCCCCTGCCGCCGGGGAAGGAAAAACGGTCATACGGCGGCGGATTGGAGAAAAGATGAAATGAACGAAACCGAAGTACTTAAAGAGTTTATGTCCGGACGCAACTGCGCCCAGTGTGTTTTAGGCGCCTTCGCCGACGAGGGCGGCTACGACGTTGAGGAGACCGACCGCTTCGGCTGCCTCTTCGGCGGCGGCATGATGATGGCCCAGACCTGCGGCGCCGTGACCGGCGGCCTCATGGCCTGCGGCATGCTGGGTGCGGAAAAGGAAAAGGCTCTTGAATTTGAGGCTAAATTTACAGAAAAATTCGGCACCTGCGTCTGCCACGAGCTTTTGGGCAAACAGCCTTTGACTGAGGCCAAGGCAAACGGCACGATGATGAAGGTCTGCCCCGGCTACGTAGCCGGAGCGATCGAGATAGTTAAAGAAATTATGTAAACCGAGGTGCCGACATGAGCATAAAAAGACCCGGCGGCACCGAGCTTACGGAACACGCCATAGAGCTTGCCGGAGTTAAGCCGGGAGGGACTATACTGGACGCAGGCTGCGGCGACGGCACCGTCGCCAAAATGCTCCGGGACAAATACGGCCAGGTGGTCACGGCCATCGACATAGACGACGACATGGTGAAAGCGGCCAAGGAAAAGGGCGTAAACGCCCTCAACATGGACGCCGCCATGCTGGAATTTGACGTCTATGAATTTGACAACGTGCTTATGGAGTGCTCCTTCTCGGTTTTTGAAAACCAGGAGGAGGCCATACACGAGGCGTACTGCGTATTGAAGCCCGGCGGAGCGCTGATAATTTCCGACGTGTATTGCCGGGAGCCGGACCTGGAGCGCTGGAGAAAGCAGTACGACGAGGCCATGGCTCTTTTCCACAGGCCCAGGCTCCACTCCGAGTGCGGCAGAAAGATAGAGATCCCCTCCCCCTACTGCCAGGACGGGGCCGTGGTGCTGCCCAGCCTGGTCGATCTGTTAGAGGAGCTGGAGCTCAAGGTGGAGGTCACGGAGGATCACACCAAGGAGCTGGAGACTTATGCAGCCCAGGCCGTAATGGACTACGGCTCTCTGGAGAAATGGTACGAGGCCGAAGGCTGCTGGAACGAGGCTCTGTGCAAGAGAAAGGACGCCGGCTACTTCCTGCTCATAGCCAGAAAGAAGCAAAAAGATGCTTGACGGGTACGTTTCCCGCCGTCTCGGCTCCGCCCGGATACTCACCCGGGCGGAGCTGGACGATAAACGGCTGTCTCTGTTAAAGGACGCAGTTGATTACGCCGTCAACAACAGCCGGTTTTACGGCGAAAGGCTCAAAGGAGCCGCTTTCGACTCCTTTGAGAGTTTTTCCGCTCTGCCCTTTACGACGCCGGGGGAAGTTGCGGCCCGGGGGCATGATATGCTCTGCGTCCCGGCCCGGGACATTCACCGGGTAGTGACGCTCTTCACCAGCGGCACCACGGGAACTCCCAAGCGCATATATTTTTCCGAGGAAGAGCTCAGGCTGACCGAGGAGTATTTTTCCCACGGCATGGCGGAGTTTGTAACAGCGGGCCAAAAGGTGCTGATACTCTTCCCCGGCAGAAGCCCCGACTGCCTCAATGAGCTTTTGACAAGGGCTCCTTTGCGCATCGGCGTCAAGTCTCAGGTTTTCGGCTTTCCCGCGCCGGAAAGATACGGGGAAATGCTGGATACGATAATTGAGGGAAATTTCGATTTCCTGGCCGGGCCGCCGGAGGCTGTTTCCGGCTTTGCCCGTTATCTGACGGATGAAAGCCTGTCACACCGGCTCTCCGGCAGAATGAAAGGCGTGCTTTTGGCTGCCTCCTGTGTGACGGACAAGTGCGTTGAAGAAATCAGGGCGGCATTGGGCTGTCCCGTTTTCGAGCATTACAGCATGACGGAGACGGCTTACGCCGGGTGCGTGGGCTGCACCGTGACGCCCACCTGCCATATCTGGGAATCGGATCTGTATTATGAGATCGTCGAACCGGAAAGCGGCCTGCCCGTCCCTCCCGGTGAGACGGGGGAGATAGTGGTGACCACCCTGAGAAAAAGGGCCATGCCCTTTATCCGCTACCGCACCGGGGATCTATGCCGGCTCATAACCCAAAGCTGCCCCTGCGGCAGCATACTCCGGAGACTTGCGAGAGTGGAGAGCCGCCCCGATCCGAAAAAATTCCGGCGCCCGGAGATAAGACCATGACTGTAATAAGAAAAACCCGCTCCGTCTGCCCTGTTTGCCTTGCGCCGATCGCGGCGCATCTGGCAGAGGAAAACGGAGCCGTATATATGGAAAAGACCTGCCGTTTGCACGGTTATTTCAAAACCCTCGTCTGGCGGGGGCTTTCGGACTTTGCAGACTGGCGGGAAAACGCGGCGCCTCTCAAAGAGGGCGAGGGCGAAAAGTGCCCCGACTGCCGCCGCTGCGGCAGCCACACCCAGGGCACGTGCTGCGTGCTTCTGGAGGTCACGCCCCGCTGCGATTTGAACTGCGCCTTCTGCTTTGCCCCAAAAAAGGGGCCGGAGCCCTCCCTTGACGAACTCAAAGGTGCAGTTGACATAATTTTGTCGCACGGCCGCCCTCTCATTCAGCTCTCCGGCGGAGAGCC
>JAFYCQ010000122.1 GCA_017539635.1 Oscillospiraceae bacterium | reverse complement strand
GTATGGCCTGCATAGCGATAAAAATGCTGTGCTTGGCGCCGGAGGACACGCACACGCATTCCGGTGCGTAATCCAGGTCAAATTCCCTCTTCATAAAGGCGCATATTCCCTTTTTGAGGTCAAGAGTGCCGGAGGCGGGCGTGTAATGGGTCTTGTTTTCTTCTATGGCCTTTATGGCCGCGGCCTTGATGTAATCCGGAGTGTTGAAGTCCGGCTCGCCGGCTCCGAAGCCCACGACATCGATGCCGTCTGCTATCATCTGCTTTGCAAGTGCGTCTATTACCAGGGTGGCGGAGGGGCTTATGCCCTGTGCCAGTTTTGAAATGGGTTTCATCGATTTACCTCATTTTCTGAATTTTATTTTTATATTATACTGCGGCAAATCCATATATGCAAGGACTTTTTTCAAAAAATTCAAGGTAAGTCTTTGAAATCTTTATTATTATAAAATTATGCAAATAAGGCCGCTGCTTCCTTCATTTATTATTCTGCCCAGCGCCTCCTGGAGCTTTTCACGGGATTCCTCCGGCATACGGCGGATTTTTGAGGACAGCCCCTCACCCGCTATGTCGTATAAGGGTTTGCCGAAGACGTTTGATTCCCAGAGTTTGGACGTATCTCCCTCGAAATCCTGGAGCAGCAGGCCGATAATATCCTCCGAGGAGCCGCCGCCTATACCGGGCGAAACCTCCGTCTCCACGTCAGCCCGTATCATGTGAATGGACGGTGCGCTGGCCTTGAGCCTCACGCCGTACCGGCCGCCGCGGCGGATTATCTCCGGCTCCTGAAGCGTCAGCTCATCACGGGAGGGCATGACTATGCCATAGCCCTTTTCCCGCACGTCGTTGAGGGCCTCCTTCACCTTATCATAATCCGCCTTAACTGAGGAAAGCTCGGTAATTGAGGTCATGATGTCCCCGTCGTCATTTATGCAGAGTCCGGACTGCTCTGAGACGGTCTTATAAAAGAGCTCGCGGGGCACATCGATGCTCACGGCTGAAAACCCGGTGCCCAAATCGGTCTTTATCACTGAGGCGCCGGATATGACCTCACACCCGGTAAGGCCGGAGTTGAAGGCGGAGACCTGGGAAATCTTTCTCACCCCGCTGCCGTTATCCAGCAGCGCTTTGTATATGTCGGCTCTTATGCCGCTGTCCTCCGGCAGCGTCTCCACCCAGGAGGGCAGATAGACGCCCACTCCCGTCACCGGGAACTCGAACAGCAGCGTTGTGATAAGGCTTTCTATGTCCTCGGTAGTCATTTCAAGGCAGTTTTTGACTGCGCAGGCTACGCCGTATTCCTCAGACAGGCTGCGTCCAAGCTCCTTTGCTTTCTCCGATTCCGGGTAGGCGGTGTTCAGCAGCACCAGAAAAGGCTTATCCAGCTCCTTCAGCTCGGAAATCACTCTCCTTTCCGCCTCCTCGTACGAGGCGCGGTCGATCTCCCCTATTGTGCCGTCGGTGGTTACGACGATGCCCACGGTGGAGTGTTCGGTAATAACCTTCCTCGTGCCTGCCTCCGCCGCCTCTTTAAGTGTGACCTCCCGGTCAAACCAGGGGGTGGCCACCATTCTGGCGCTCTCCCCCTCGTACTCGCCCAGCGCACCGTCCACCATATAACCCACGCTGTCTATGAGCCGGACGGAGACGTCGGCTCCGCTTAAAGTCAGGGATACGGCGTTTTCCGGTACGAATTTCGGCTCCGCCGTCATTATGGTGCGGCCAGAGCCGCTCTGAGGCAGCTCGTCGCGGGCCCTCTCGGCCTGGGGCAGGCTCTCGATATTGGGGATGACCAGCGTCTCCATAAATCGCTTTATGAATGTGGATTTGCCGGTCCTCACCGGCCCCACCACGCCGATATAGACGTTTCCGCCCGTCCTCTCGGCAATGTCCTGATAAATCGAAGTGTTAGACATATTTTTGCCCTCTTTCATACAGTTTCTGTTACAAAAGAATATGAGAGCCTGGACAAATATATGCGTAAAAAACAGGCGCCCCCGAAGGGACGCCTGCTGCGCGTAGACAAAGTCTCCGCGCCGAAATTATTTACAAGCAAAGCTTGCAAATAATGCGCCTGCGGGCGGGTGATGCGACGTGAAGGGGCCTCTCGGCCGGCCCCTTCACAATTCCCCGCCTCCTTAATTGCTGTTTTCTTCTTTGATTGTAGGTTTGTCTAAAGTTTGCAGGCGCCCCCGAAGGGACGCCTGCAAACAAACAATACAGATTACTTATAAT
>JAFYCQ010000121.1 GCA_017539635.1 Oscillospiraceae bacterium | reverse complement strand
GCTGCGGTTCACCGTCTTTACCCAGGGCTGCGCCCACGCCTGCCCCGGGTGCCACAACCCCGAGACCCACGACTTTAACGGGGGAAAGGAAATGACGCCGGAGGAGGTCATAAAGGCCATGCTGTCAAACCCTCTTACCGACGGCGTTACCCTCTCCGGGGGCGACCCATTTTATCAGGCGGCGGACTGCCTGAAAATAGCCAGGGCCGCCCATGAAAACGGCCTAAACGTATGGAGCTACACCGGCTTCACCTTTGAAGACCTGTTAAGCGAGGCCGATCCCGACAGGATGGCCCTTTTAAGGGAATCCGACGTGCTCATAGACGGCCCCTTCATACTGGCGGAGAGGACGCTTTCCCTGCCCTGGCGGGGCAGCAAAAACCAGCGGATAATAGACGTTGCGGCCAGCCTTCAAAAGGGCGGTGCCGTAATCAAGGTATGACGATCTGAGCTGCCGGAACCCGGCAGCTCTTTGACTTTTATCATGGAATATTTTGATGACTGGATAAAAGAACGCCTGCCGGACGAACTGGCAGGCGAGGACATAAGCCGGTATTTTGAGGAATATGACTTAAACGGTCTGACCGTCACGGCCATGTCTGAGCTTGGCGGGGATATACCGGTCTATGAGGCGAAGGATGAAAACGACCTGCGCCTGTGGGAGTTCGACAAGGTCTGCCGCGACCTGAGCCTTAAAGCCGGGAATTTTCACAGCCCAAAAAAGTGGAGATTCACCAAAACCGCCGCCGGGCGGTATATCGAGAGAAAGACCTACGACTACGACGCCGTCGAGGACACGAGGCTTTATACCCTTGAATCGTATCTGCGCCTGATAAAGCCCGTCCTTCCCCCGGAAAGGTGGGAGGCGAGGGTGCGGGAGAACGTCGCCCTTATGAACAGGTGGTACTTGTCTCCCCACTGGGACTACGACCGGGAAAACCTGTGCTTTATCGAGGTGAGCGCTTCACGTGCCCTGTCCCCCGGCGGCACGGAGGAGCCGGAGCTGGGCGCGGTGATCAAGGTGATTGACTGAGAATAACGAAAAGGCCGACGGCAGCCGGCCTTCTCGCATTTTTATATTCCCTTGCTTAACAGATATACGCAATATTGATTCATGGAAACTCCCTCTTCGCTCGAGCGCTGCGCCAGAAGCATGTGCAGGGATTTAGGGATCCGCAGCTTGAACTGGCCGCTGAATTCCTCCGCCCGGCAGGGTTCGGGTATTGGGATGTTTTCCTCGATACAAGCGGCAAACCATTCGCGCTTTGCGTCTTCGAGCATCCTGAAGCCTTCTTCAACCGTCGGAGCGGCAGTCACGCACCCGTTCAGCTCCGGACAGCGCAGGGCAAAGCCGCCCTCTTCCTTGTCCTCCACGACCTCGACCCGGTACGGAAGCCCCATATAGTACTCAAGGTCTTTATTCATCATCGCTCTCCTCCATATACGTCCTGACGGCGTCAGCCACCATTGCCAAATAAGCCTTGTTCATCGGATAATGCATGGGAATTGTGATCGGCATACATCCCGCCTTGCGAAAGGTGCAGTGGCTGCTGCCGCTTTTGGGTTGACGGGATGTGTAGCCCACCTTTTCCAGCGCCTTGCGCAGGTCCTCAAATCGAAGGCCGGGGTCTTTGCGCATTATCTCCAACATAAGTTTTTCCCATTGGCTCACGGCTACACTTCCTGTTTTATATTATAACATGGTGTCATATATGGTGTCAAGCATGGGAGGCTTTTACTCTTTTTCCCATTCCTTCCACACCTCGGGCACATACCCGCAGGTGGCTTTTTTTCCGTTTCGGACTATCGGGGTCTTTATCCAGTCCTGGTTTTCAAAGAGCTTTTCCGCCCTGTCCTCGTCCGTGGCCAGATAGCGCCAGATGTCCGAATCCTTTGCCTTGGGATCAAAAAGGCCGTTGAGCCCCACGGCCCTTCTGACGCTGTCGAATTCCCCGCGGCTCATACCGTAGCGCAGGATGTCGATGAACTGATATTTTATCCTCCGCTCTTTAAAATAACGCTCCGCCTTTTTCGTGTCGAAGCATTTCGATTTTCCGAAGATCTGAATGTTCACGGCGTCTCCGCCTCCTCCGGCGTCTCCTGGAGCCAGGGCACCTCAAGCCTCACGCCCTCCGGCGTATAGACGGCGTATTTACGCAGGCCGAAAAACAAAGCGGCATAGACTATCATTGCCAGAACGATCAGTGCGATGATGATCCCGGCGATGACCTTTCCCGCTCCCCGGCCCCGGTAAAAGCGTCTTGCGTGACTTTTCATCTGTTCTCCAGCTCCATCATGAGCTTGATTCTCCGCTGGTGCCTGCCGCCCTCAAAGCCTGTATTGAGGAAGGTCTCGGCTATCTTCACCGCCAGCCCCGGCCCCGTGACCCGGGCGCCCATGGCCAGCATGTTGGCGTCGTTGTGGCGGCGGGTAAACTCCGCGGAGAAGCAGTCCCCGCAGAGGGCGCAGCGGATGCCCCTTATCTTGTTGGCGCAGATGGACATGCCTATACCCGTGCCGCAGATCAGTATGCCCTTGGAGCACTCCCCCGAGGCCACGGCTCTGGCCGTTTTTTCGGCGAAAACGGGGTAATCGCAGCTCTCTGAAGAATAGGTGCCGAAATCCTCGTAGGGCAACCCTGCCTCCTCCAGATATTTTTTTATCTCCTGCATGAGGGCGTAGCCCCCGTGGTCGCAGCCCAGCGCTATTTTATCCATTACGCTCCTCCTATATCGCCGTAAATTCCGGCTCGTGCTTTGTAAATGTGGTGACGTACTTAAATCCGCATTCCCGCAAAAGCTCTGCGGCCTCTCCGATGCCCGCACCGGCGTCCGCCTTTCTGTGGGAATCGCTGCCGGTGGTAATTATCTCTCCCCCCAGCTCCCGGTAGAGCTTTACTACCTCCCGGCCCGGCATGGTCCTGCCGAGGGAACAGCGGAGGCCCGAGGTGTTCACTTCGATCCCGATCCCGTTTTCGACGGCGCTTTTCAGCACTGCCCGGAGCTTTTCGGGATAATCGAGAACGCTTGTCTCAAAGCCGCTGCGCACCATGTATTTTTCCGGGTAGCCCAGGTGTCCCAGAACGTCGCAGCAGCCCAGGCGCGTTATTTCAAGATACTCGTCCAGGTAAATATCCGTTATTTCCCGGCACATCTCCTCGCTGTCGTACTTCATGAAATAAAAATCGTCCCGCCCCCGGACGTTGTGGACGGAGCCGATTATGAAGTCGAATCTCTCGTCGGCCCGGAATTTTTTCGCCGTTTCGGGGTCGTGGTTTATGGCGGCCAGCTCGCAGCCGAAGCGCAGGTCTATCTTTCCGGAGAGCTCCTCTTTTACCCTTTCAAATTCCCCGTACATGTCCGTCTGCGGGAGGAACAGGTTGGGAGCAAAGGAGAGGCACCCCGGGTCGCAGCACTCGTCGGCGTGGTCGGTAAAGCAAAGACTCTTTATCCCTCTTTTCACGGCAGCCAGCGCCATGTCCAGCATGGTGTCCTCGGCGTCGTCCGAGTGGGTGGAGTGCACATGGTAATCAGTCAGAAACATTTGCGTCAACTTCCTTTAATACTATACGGATATTTTAACAGCAATAAGCGAAAATGTAAAGGGTCAGCGGTTGACATATGCGCCGCCGGAATGGTATTATATTTTTTACAAAAAATAACTATAAAGGAGAACTTGCGTTATGGCTAACATACTCAGCGAGCCGTCGAGGACCTTCAGCGAATATCTGCTAATACCCGGCTATTCCAGCTCGGACTGCTCACCGGGAAACGTCAGCCTTGAGACCCCAGTGGTCAAATTCAGAAAGGGCGAGGAGCCCGCTCTTAAAATGAACATCCCTCTGACCTCCGCCGTCATGCAGGCGGTGTCCAACGACACTCTGGCCATTGCCCTGGCCAAGGAGGGCGGCATCTCCTTTATTTTCGTCTCCCAGTCCATTGAGAGTCAGGCCGCCATGGTGGCGAAGGTCAAGGCCCACAAGGCCGGCTTTGTGCCCTCCGACTCAAACCTCGGCCCCGACTCCACCTTAAGAGACGCCATGGAGCTGAAGGAGCGCACCGGTCACTCCACCATAGCCGTCACCGACAACGGCACCTCCACTGGCAAGCTCCTGGGCATAATAACCAGCCGCGATTACCGCCCCAGCCGCGTCACCGGCGATGAAAAGGCCGTGGATTACATGACCCCCATGGACAAGCTGGTTACCGCCCCTCTGGGCACCACTCTTAAAGAGGCAAACGACATCATCTGGGACCACAAGCTAAACTCCCTTCCCATTATGGACAACAGCGGACATCTGCGCTATTTCGTCTTCCGCAAGGACTATGACAGCCACAAGGAAAACAAGCTGGAGCTTTTAGACGCCCAGAAGCAGTACGTTGTGGGCGCCGGCATAAACACCCGTGACTACGCCGAGCGCGTCCCGGCCCTGCTTGCCGCCGGAGCCGACGTGCTTTGCATAGATTCCTCCGAGGGCTTTTCCGAGTGGCAGAAGCGCACCATCGACTGGATCAGAGAAAACTACGGCGACACCGTAAAGGTGGGCGCCGGCAACGTGGTGGACGGCGAGGGCTTCCGCTTCCTGGCCGACTGCGGCGCCGACTTCGTAAAGGTGGGCATCGGCGGCGGCTCAATCTGCATTACCCGTGAGCAGAAGGGCATCGGCCGGGGCCAGGCCACGGCGCTGATAGACGTCTGCCAGGAGAGAGACAAGTATTTTGAGGAGACCGGAGTTTACATCCCGATATGCTCCGACGGCGGCATAGTCCACGATTACCACGTGACCCTGGC
>JAFYCQ010000120.1 GCA_017539635.1 Oscillospiraceae bacterium | reverse complement strand
GATCCAGGAGGAAAACAAACTGGTGATATGGTGCAGCAAGGTCTATACCGACTATTCCAACATGGCCCCCTAGACGAGACGCCGGTATCTTACTATGGTCACGGTGCTGGAGAGGATAGACAGCTTGGAGCCGGACGAGCTGGTAATAAACCGCCTGCCGCTGCACAATTACGCCGTGTATCTGCCGGTGAGGCGGGACGACGGAGGCTATAAGAAAGTCCCCGCCCTTATTAACGCAAAAGAAAACGTAAGCGAGGGATACCTTCCCCTTACGTCCGAAAACATCTGCATGGTGGCGCTGGGGGCTTTAGGCGACGCCTACGGCTGGGGCGGAGGCCTGAACAACGAGGACTGCACCAGCTACCTGCGGAACGTTTACGCCTGCTTCGGCATCGACCTGCCGAGAAACGGCAACTGGCAGTGGCCGCTGTCCATGCCGAAAATCGACGCGACATATATGGGCACGGAGACCAAAGAGGCCATTCTGGACGAAATGCTCCCCGGCACTCTTCTCACCTTCCCCGGCCACCAGATGATGTATCTGGGAAAACACGACGGGAATTATTACGTCATAAGCTGCGTAAGCTCAATAATGAGTCCCAACAGCGGAAATCGCCAGCGGACCCGCGACACGCAGATAAACGCTCTGGATCTGAAAAGAGCCAACGGCCAGACCTGGATACAGGCCATGAACCACATCTACATACCCTGGATTTATCTGGAGGAGGGTGAGGAAAGCCCGATGCCGCCTCTCCCCTGGTATCAGGAGGGCGTTGAGTTCTGTCTCAAAAACAAGCTGCTGAGCAATTACGAGGGCGGGTATTTCCGCCCCGGGGAGATCGTTTCGCGGGCCGCCGCCGTCACCGCTCTTTGGAAGGCCGCCGGGTCGCCGAAGGCGCCGGAGGACACGGAACTATTTAAAGATGTATCCGAGGACGCTTCCTATGCCCCCGCCCTTTTGTGGGCAAGAGCCCGGGGAATCGTTTTAGGTGATGAAAACGACTGCTTCCGCCCCGATGAGCCCTGGACGAGGGAACAGGCGGCGGTGATGCTCTTCCGCACGGGCGGAGAGGAGTATGACGCAGCCGGCGGCGAAAGCATGGCCTGGAAGGACGCAGACCAGGTGTCTTGCTGGGCTTCCGACGCCCTGGCCTGGGCCTGCCTGAACGGGATAATAACGGGAAAGACCGACTCGACAATAGATCCCCTCGATCCCGTGACCCGCTGCGAAGCGGCGGTCATCGGCTTGAGATACTCACAGTATGCGAAAGGATAAACATGGATTCTCTCATTCGCGCTGTCTGCGAAGAACCCGTAATTGAAAAGCTCATTTCGGCAATAGACGCCGGGGCGTGCCCCGGCGTCGTTTCCGGCTTGGGGGGCGTGCATTACGCCGTTGCCGCCGCCGCCGTTCACACCGCGGTCTCCCGCCCGATGCTGGTGATATGCCACGACGAGCAGGCGGTGAAGCGCATGAGCGCCGACCTCTTCTCCCTTACCGGGAGGGAGCCGGTCTCGCTCCTCTCCAGGGATTTCGTTTTCGCCAATGTGGACGGAGCGTCCCGCGCCGGAGAGCAGGAGAGGATAGCCGCCCTTTACGCCATGAAGGAGGGCCGGGCGCCCATAGTCTGCGCCTCGGTGGACGGCGTCATGCAGAGGACGCTGCCGCCGGAGGTGCTTTCTGACAGCGCCTTTCTTCTGGACAGCAGAAAAACCTACGATCTGGAAGAGCTCTGCGTTCGCCTTGCCGACGCCGGCTACACCCGCTCCGAGCAGGTGGAGGGGCCGGGGCAGTTTGCATTGCGGGGCGGTATCATCGACATCTTTTCTCCGAGTTATGTAAACCCGGTGCGGTGCGAGTTTTTCGGGGACGATATCGATTCCATGGGCTTTTTCGACGTGTCCACCCAGAGAAGAGTGGAGATGACGGAAAAGGCCGTGATCCTCCCCGCCTGTGAGGCTCTCATATCCGCCGGGGGAGGCCCCGAAGCCCTGGCCGACAAGCTTTCACGGGCCCATGACAAGCTCTCCCGCAGGAAAAACACCATGCCGGAGCAGCTTTCCTGCCTCATGCGGGATATCGAGCGCTTACGGACGCGCCGGGGCCTGCCGGCGGCGGACAAATATATGGAGCTGCTTTACCCCATGGCCTCGGCGGCTGATTATTTAAATGAAGACGCCGTTGTCATCGTCTCCGAGCCGGGGCGGTGCGCCGAGCGGGCCAAAAACTACGCCTGGCAGTTGGGGGAGGATGTAACCGGACTTGCCGAGGGGGGCACGGTTTTCCCCGGGGGCGGATTTTTCGAGCCCTTTGAGAGCCTTATGGAAAGGCTTTCCGACTATCCCCTTATAATGATGGACGCCTTTACGGCGGCGGACTACCCGGTGAAGCCGAAGACGCTGCTCACCGTTACGGCCAAGCAGCTGCCCTCTTACGGCGGCAGCCTGGAGACGGCCGCCGGGGACATAGCCCACTACACGAAGACGGGCAAAAACACCGTGGTGCTCTGCCGGGAAAAGCGGGGCGCGGAAACGCTGCTGGAATATCTGGAGGGCCAGGGCATTAAGGCCGTTCTGGACTTAAAGCTCGCCACCCTCCCCCCTGCCGGCACCTGCGCCATAGCCCTGGGCGGGCTTTCCGCCGGATTTGAATACCCGGAGCTTAAGCTTGCCGTTATTACCGAGGGGCAGATAATCTCCGGCCGGGGCAATTTCCGGAAAAAGGCCGCGAAGAACAAAAAGAAGCTGGAGAGCTTTTCCGACCTCTCCGTGGGCGACCTGGTGGTGCACGAGCACTACGGCATCGGCCGGTTCGAGGGGATAGTGAAGCGGAAGATAGACGGCGTGGAAAAGGACTACGTCCGTATAGCCTACGCCGGCACCGACGTTCTGTACGTCCCCGCCACCCAGCTGGACGCCGTGACGAAATACATAGGCGCCGGGGGCGAGGATTCGGCAGTCCGCCTTTCAAAAATGGGCGGCGCCGACTGGTCCAGGGCCAAGACCAGGGCCAGGGGCGCCGTGAAGGAGCTGGCGAGAAGCCTCGTCGCCCTGCAGGCGGAGAGAAAGCGGACGCCGGGCTTTGCCTTCTCCCCCGACAGCGTCTGGCAGCGGGAATTTGAGCAGACCTTCCCCTACGCCGAGACCGAGGATCAGCTCAGGGCGGTGGAGGAGATAAAAAGAGACATGGAGGCCCCCGCCCCCATGGACAGACTTTTATGCGGCGATGTGGGCTACGGCAAGACCGAGGTGGCCCTGAGAGCCGTTATGAAATGCGTGCTGGACGGCAAGCAGGCGGCCATACTTGTGCCCACCACGGTGCTGGCCCAGCAGCATTACGCCACTATCGTGAACCGCTTTTCCGGCTACCCGGTGAAAACGGAGGTGCTCTCCCGCTTCCGCACGGCAAATCAGCTGAAAAGCGCGCTCAAAGCCGCCGCCGACGGCTCGGCGGATATAATAGTCGGCACCCACAAGCTTTTGCAGCGGGACGTGAAATTCCGGGATCTGGGCCTTCTGGTGGTGGACGAGGAGCAGAGATTCGGCGTTGCCCACAAGGAGAGACTTAAGGAGATAGCCCGGAACGTGGACGTTCTCACCCTCTCCGCCACGCCCATACCCAGAACGCTGAACATGGCCCTCTCGGGCATACGGGACATGTCAACCATAGAGGAGCCGCCCCAGGACAGGCTGCCGGTGCAGACCTATGTGCTGGAGCACGACTGGGGAGTCATCCGGGACGCCGTGAGCCGGGAGCTGAGCCGGGGCGGGCAGGTCTATTACCTCCACAACCGGGTGGAGACCATAACCCGCACGGCGGCAAAGATACGGGAACTGCTGCCGGAGGCCGCCGTGGACATCGCCCACGGCAAAATGGACGAGGAGGAGCTGGGAAACGCCATGCGCCGCCTTTCCGAGGGAGAGACACAGATACTCGTATGCACAACTATAATAGAAACAGGCATAGATATCCCCAACGTTAATACTCTTATAATAGAAGACGCAGACCGGCTGGGCCTTGCCCAGCTGCACCAGATACGCGGCCGGGTGGGCAGGAGCCCCCGGCGGGCCTTCGCCTATCTCACCTACCGCCCGGGAAAGGTGCTCACGGAGACGGCGGCCAAAAGGCTCTCCGCCATACGGGAGTTCGCCGAGTTCAACTCCGGCTTCAAGATCGCCATGCGTGACCTGGAGATAAGGGGCGCGGGGAACATCCTGGGCGCCGAGCAGTCGGGGCACATGATGAGCGTGGGCTACGACATGTATCTCCAGCTTCTGGAGGACGCCGTACTTGAGGAGCGGGGCGAAAAGCCGCGGATAAAGACCGAGTGCTCCGCCGACCTCACCGTTTCCGCCTACATCCCGGAGAGATACATCCCCTCCGCCGAGCAGAGGATGGACATTTACCGCCGCATAGCTCACGTAAGGAGCGAGGAGGACGCCGACGACATGACCGACGAGCTCATAGACCGCTACGGCGAGCCGCCCAGGGAGGTAAACGCACTAATATACATCGCCCTGATGCGGGGCGAGGCGGCGAAGGCCGGCATTTCCGAGGTGACCCAGCGGCAGGGACTGCTGCGCTTTAAGCTGGAGGAGTTCAGCATGGAAAAGATCTCCGCCCTCTACTCCCGGGAGGAGTACAAGGGCAGACTGCGGGTCGATGCCGGCAGCACCCCCGCCGTTACGCTGAAGCTCCGGCCGGGCAAGGACGTGACGGGGCAGGCCGTCCGGTTCATCCGGGATTACAGCGCTGCTTTAATGCAGTAAATGAATAGTAATTGTATATTTTTTAGTGATTATGATAAAAAAAGCTTGAAAAATGAGTTTCATTTGCCTATAATGTACATGTATAATTGGCGATAGGTATAATATTTCCAGTTTTCCCAACTAAAAATAATCAAAAAACCGCAATTTGCCTGCGACCTTAGACGGTTTCTTTGACGCAAGCCCTGTATAATGAAAACAGGTAAGCCTGCAGAAGTGTTTTTTCGACAAAAAACCGTCGCAAAGGGAACAAATCGAATTGCGGCAGGGTCTTAAATAAGAGCGCTTAACACATGTTCAAGACCCGGAAAGATGCGTCGAAATGTATGAAGAAAACGCGACTGTGAACATACAGGAAGAACAGAATATTGCCGAGCCCGAAACGCAGGAGACCGAAAACACCGAAGAAGAACGGGAGCTGACCCCCGAGGAGGAAAAGCTCCAGAAGCGGGAAAAGCAGTCCAAGAGGGACGAAAAGACTTTCCGCCACGTTCAGACATTTCTCCTGAGGCTCGTTATCTTTGTGGCCGTGCTCTGGGTAATGTTTTTCGTGATAATCGGCCTGGTGAGAATGCCCAACGCGGACATGTACCCCCGGATAGACGCCGGCGACCTGCTTTTGTTCTACCGGCTGGACAAGGACGTCAAGTTCCAGGACGTCATCGTGTTCAGCAAGGGCGGCACGAAGTATGTGGGCCGAGTCGTGGCCGTGCAGGGCGACGAGGTGAACATTCCGGAATACGGCGGCCTCGTGGTAAACGGCAACGCCCTTACGGAGACCAACATCTTCTACTCCACCCTGGCCTATGAGGGCTACACCACCTACCCCCTGACTTTGGGAGAGGGCGAGTGCTTCGTCCTTTCCGATTACCGCAAGGGCGGCGAGGACAGCCGGTATTTCGGCCCGGTGAACAAGAGCGAGATAATGGGTACGGTCATCGGTCTCATGCGCAGGACTACCATATAACATCATGTTCGGAATAAATAATAGAAAGGAGGCGCTGCAATGGCGTGGCCGAAATTCTTAGATAATTATAAACACTTTTTCAAAGGCACTCTGCCTCCGGAAGAGACCGGCTATACAATTACCCACGCAATTGCCAAGACTACTGTTTCTTCCGTGCTTGACGCAGTCGCCGTCTCCGGAGCCTCCGTTCTTAGCTCCGCTGCGGGAATACTTGCGGCAGCCGTTATAGTTTTCAGCGGCTACACGCTGTATGATACGGCATATACCACCAACAGCGCGTTTTCCACCTGGGGAGATATTAAAATACAGGATATTGTCGAGAACAACACCCCGGAGCAGAGCTTTGAAGCTATTAAAAGCCAAATCGGCCAGACCCAGGCCGAAGACCTCCAGGGCTGGATCTCGGTTTACGATACTTACATAAACTATCCCCTCATGCAGGGCGAGGACGACATTTATTACGTCACTCATGACTACCAGGGCAACAGCAGCCTTACCGGCTCCATATATCTGGCGGCCGCCAACAGCCCCAACCTTGAGGACGCATACAATATAATATAT
>JAFYCQ010000119.1 GCA_017539635.1 Oscillospiraceae bacterium | reverse complement strand
GCAGAAGAACGCCATCACCTGGATCCGCGAGAACTACGGCGACACCGTGAAGGTCGGCGCCGGCAACGTGGTGGACGGCGAGGGCTTCCGTTTCCTGGCTGATGCCGGCGCTGACTTCATCAAGGTCGGTATCGGCGGCGGCTCCATCTGCATTACCCGTGAGCAGAAGGGCATCGGCCGGGGCCAGGCCACGGCGCTGATAGACGTCTGCCAGGAGAGAGACAAGTATTTCCAGGAGACCGGAGTTTACATCCCGATATGCTCCGACGGCGGCATAGTCCACGATTACCACGTGACCCTGGCCCTGGCTATGGGCGCGGATTTCCTCATGCTGGGCCGGTATTTCGCCCGGTTCGACGAGAGCCCCACCAGCCGCGTGAACATCGGCGGCAGCTACATGAAGGAGTACTGGGGCGAGGGCTCCGCCAGAGCCCGCAACTGGCAGAGATACGACCTGGGCGGCTCTCCGAAGATGAGCTTTGAGGAGGGCGTGGACTCCTACGTCCCCTACGCCGGAAGCCTGAAGGACAACGTGAGCCTCACCCTTTCAAAGGTGCGCTCCACCATGTGCAACTGCGGCGCTCTGACTATCCCCGAGCTCCAGAAGAAGGCAAAGATAACCCCCGTCTCCGCCACCAGCATAATTGAGGGCGGCGCCCATGACGTTCTGCTCAAGGACAACACCCGCGGAGCGGTGAAGTAAATGGAAAAGACCACCCTCGTTATCCTTGCCGGGGGCAAAAGCTCCCGCTTCGGCCGGGACAAGTCCCTCGTGGAGATAAACGGCCGGCGGCTCGTGGAGACCACGGTGATGAAATGCCTGCCGGTTTTCGACGAGGTTATGATCTCCAGCAACAAGGATTCCAAATTCGGCATTCCCGGCGTTCCGGAATTAAAGGACGTATATTTGGACATGGGCCCCTTGGGGGGCGTCCACTCCGCTTTTCTGGCGGCCAGAAACGACGCGGTCTTCTTCGCTGCCTGCGACATGCCTTTTTTCAACACAGACTTGGCGCAGCTCATAATAGAAAACTCAGCCGGGCGCGAAGCCTGCGTCCCTAAGGTAGGGGAAAAGATAGAGCCCCTCTTCGCCGTTTACCGGAAAAGCCTGCTGCCGAAAACGATGGAGCTACTGAAAGCCGGACGCAAATCCCTCAGAGACCTTATGGAGGTCGGCGACACGAATATCCTCGACTGCACCGTCTGGGTGGAGGAGCACGGAGCGCAGGACGCCTTTTTCAACATGAACTACGAGGCGGATTTCCAGCGCCTCCAAAAAAAGCATTAAAACACAGCGCCCCTCATATTATGGAAATATCCATAGATGAGGGGTGTTATTATTTGGATAATATATGTAACCGTGCCCATCTGCGGGGCGTGCTGTCCTCCCCGCCCAAATTTTCCCACTTCGGGCGGGACGGCGCCTATTACGTGTTCACGCTGTCGTCGGAGCGGCTTTCCGGCACCTGCGACGAGATAAACGTCATCGCCCGCTCCCGGCTTTTGGAGGGTCTGGAGCTAAGCGCCGCGGAGAAGATAGACGTTTTCGGGGAAATACGCTCCTTCAACAACAAAAGCGGTGTGGGAAGCCGGCTCGTCATAACGCTCTTCGCCCGGGAGATAGCCTTTACTGACGGGCCGGACTTAAACGAGGCGGAAATTAGCGGCGTCATCTGCAAGGCCCCAGTCCCACGGAAGACGCCCATGGGCAGGAGGATATGCGATATAATGCTGGCAGTCCCCCGCGTTTACGGCCGCTCGGACTATCTGCCGGTCATAGCCTGGGGCGACACGGCCGAGACGGTATCTCTTCTCGGCGTGGGCGACAGGCTCTCCGTAAAGGGCCGGCTCCAGAGCCGGAAATACATAAAGACCACCCCCGAGGGGTCACGGGAAAAAACCGCGTATGAAATATCGGTGATAAGTCTTGGCGAAGAGTGATTGACCATGAGTTTTTTGCTTGCATTTTTGCCGCGTTATTGTATAATGTATTTGTAAAATTCATAATTCGGGAGCTCGTGTTACGGGCTGAGAGGAAGGTCAAACCTTCGACCGACGACCTGATTTGGATAATGCCAACGTAGGGAAACGCTTTTACCGTCAGCGGAGCCGCAGGTCGCGGCGCCGCTTTTTTGTTTGGAGGACGCAAAATGGTTATTATAAACGGCGAAGAGCAAAACGCCGCCGGCCTGACTGTCGCCGAAGTGCTGGCCCGGGGCGACTACAACGCCGCCAGAGTCGCCGTGGAGAAAAACGGCCTTCTGGTGCCGAAAAGAGAGTTCGGCGGAGCTGTCGTCTCCGACGGCGACGTGCTGGAGATCGTGGCCTTTTTCGGGGGCGGATGATATGATCCCCGCAAAAGAAGAAATGCTCGCCGCCTTAAAAGAGCGGATAGGCGGGGACCTGCTGGAAAAGTTCCAAAGCTCCGCCGCGGCCGTCTGCGGTCTGGGGGGCCTGGGATCCAACATCGCCGTCTCCCTGGCAAGAGCCGGGGTAGGCAGGCTTTTCCTCTACGACTTTGACGACGTGGACGTTACAAACCTCAACCGGCAGCAGTACAAGGCCTCTCAGATCGGGATGAGCAAGGCCGACGCCCTGCGGGAAAACCTGCTGGAGATAGCCCCTTACACGGAGATCATCTCCCAAAAGGTGAAAATAACGGAGGACAACGCCCTGCCGCTTTTAAAAGACGCCGACGTTATCTGCGAGGCCTTCGACAAGGCCGAGAGCAAGGCCATGCTCTGCAATCTCGTCCTTGAAAAGCTGCCTGAAAAATATCTGGTGGCGGCCTCCGGCCTTTCGGGGCTGGGAACGGGCAACAGCATTCTGACCCGCCGGGTCTCAGAGCGCTTTTACATCTGCGGCGACGGGGAGAGCGACGTGGATACCTGCGGGACGCTGTTCGCCCCCAGGGTTTGTCTCTGCGCATCCCACCAAGCGCTTGCGGCGCTGCGGATACTGGCGGGACTATATGACGTTTAACACTATACGAGGTGATACTATGGATGACAAGCTGACAATAGGCGGGCGCGAATTTTCCTCCCGCTTCATTTTAGGCTCCGGCAAATACTCCCTGAGCCTTATTGAGGCGGCGGTGAAATACGCCGGGGCGGAACTCATCACCCTCTCCGTGCGCCGGGCCAACACGAAAAAAGAGGAAAATATTCTGGATTACATCCCCCGGGGCGTGACGCTGCTCCCCAACACCAGCGGGGCGCGCAACGCCGATGAGGCCGTGAGGATCGCACGCCTTGCCAGAGAGCTGGGCTGCGGCGACTTCGTAAAAATCGAAATAATGCGGGACAGCAAATACCTCCTGCCGGACAACCAGGAGACTGTTAAGGCCACTGAGATCCTGGCAAGGGAGGGCTTTGTCGTCATGCCCTACATGTACCCGGACTTAAACGCCGCCCGGGACATGGTCTCGGCGGGAGCCGCCGCCGTGATGCCCCTGGCCTCGCCCATCGGCTCCAACCGGGGCCTGGCCACCAGGGACTTTATACAGATCCTAATTGACGAAATAGACCTGCCCATAATCGTGGACGCCGGCATAGGCAAGCCCTCCCAGGCCTGTGAGGCCATGGAGATGGGCGCCGCCGCCATAATGGCGAACACGGCCCTTGCCACCGCCGGGGATCTGCCGAAGATGGCCGCGGCCTTCAAGTCCGCCATCGAGGCGGGCAGGCTGGCGTATCTCGCAGGCTTGGGAAGGGTGCTGGCAAGAGGCGCCGCATCTTCCGACCCCCTCACCGGTTTTTTGAGGTGACACATGGAAAACAGTTTCTTTATTGACAGCGGCGGCCTGTCCCCCGCGGCGCTGGAGAAAAAGCACCGCCTGGAGACTGACCCCTCCTCCCGCACGGATCACATGGCCTACATGCCCGGCATGGAGCGGATAGAATCGGACGTTATGGACACGGTCATCTCCCAGATGAAGAGCTATGAATACGACCGCTATACCGCAAAGGACGTAAAGACCGCATTGGAGCATGAGACCTGCACCATCGAAGATCTGAAGGCCCTGCTCTCCCCCGCCGCCGCGCCGTTTCTGGAGCAAATGGCCCAAAAGGCCAGGCTGGAAACGGGAAAGCACTTCGGCAACACGGTTTATATCTTCACTCCTCTCTATATCGCCAACTACTGCGAAAACTACTGCGTCTATTGCGGCTTCAACTGCTACAACCATATTAACCGCATAAAGCTGACGCCGGAGCAGGTGGAGCACGAGATGTCCGTCATCGCCGAAAGCGGCATGGAGGAAATTTTGCTCCTCACCGGGGAGAGCCCCAAAATGAGCGATATAAAATACATCGGCGAGGCCTGCAAATTGGCGAAGAAATATTTCCGCATGGTGGGACTTGAAATCTACCCCGTGAACACGGCGGATTACGCCTATCTCCACGAATGCGGCGCCGATTACGTCACGGTCTTTCAGGAGACCTATGATTCCGATAAGTACGAGACGCTGCACCTTTTAGGGAGAAAGCGCGTATGGCCCTACAGGTTCGAGGCCCAGGAACGGGCCTTGATGGCCGGTATGCGGGGCGTGGGCTTTTCGGCCCTTTTGGGGCTTTCCGATTTCAGGAAGGACGCTCTGGCCACGGCGCTGCACGTCTATTACCTCCAGCGTAAATATCCCCACGCGGAAATGTCCCTCTCCTGTCCCAGACTGCGCCCCATAATCAACAACGACAAGATAAATCCCCGGGACGTACACGAAAAGGAGCTCTGCCAGATACTCTGCGCCTACCGGCTTTTCCTGCCTTATGCCGGGATAGTCGTTTCCTCCCGGGAGACGGCCCAGTTCAGAAACGGCATCGTGAAAATAGCCGCCACGAAGGTCTCCGCCGGAGTATCCACCGGCATAGGCGACCACGAGAGCAAGTACACCGGCAAGGACACCGGCTCCGACGAGGGGGACGAGCAGTTCGAGATAAGCGACGGCCGCAGCCTTTCCCAGATGTACGGCGACATTTCCGCCGAGGGGCTCCAGCCGGTGATGAACGATTACCTGTATGTCTGATATTATCTGCGTGACGAACCGGATTTTGTGCCGGGAGGATTTTTTGCTGCGCCTTAAAAGGATAGTCAAAGCATCGCCCCGGGCCGTCATTCTGCGGGAAAAGGACCTTTCCGGGGAGCAGTATCTCTCTCTGGCGGAAAGCGCCCTTAAAATCTGCCGGGACGGGGGCGTGCCCCTGGTCATCCACGGTCATCCGGAGACGGCGGGAGCGTTGGGCCTTGCCGCCCTGCACATGCCTCTACCTAAGCTCAGGGAAATGACAGCTGACGAGCGGGGGCAGTTCAAGACCCTGGGGGCTTCCTGTCACAGCGTCTCGGAGGCCATGGAGGCCCAGGCTTTGGGCTGCACCTATATTACGGCGGGGCACGTTTTCGACACCGACTGCAAAAAGGGCGTACCCGGCCGGGGGCTGGATTTCCTGCGGGAGACCGTAAGGGCCGTGAGCATACCGGTCTTTGCCATAGGCGGGATAACGGCGGAGAACTTTTCCGCCGTCAAGGCAGCGGGAGCCAGGGGCGCCTGTCTTATGAGCTCCCTCATGCTTTTTCCCGACCCGGAGGGGCTTTTAAAGGAGTTTCAAGATGATTGACAGAGAAAAGCTCCTGCTTTACGCCATTACTGACAGGAGCTATTTGGGGAAAATGACCCTTTCTGAGCAGGCGGAGGAGGCCTTAAAGGGCGGCGTCACCTGCCTGCAGCTCAGGGAAAAGGCTTTGCCGGATGACGAGCTTTTGGCCGAGGCGGAGGAAATAAAAGGGCTCTGCCGGGCCTATGGGGCCCTTTTCATAATAAACGACCGGGCGGACATCGCCCTGTTAATCGGCGCCGACGGCGTCCATGTGGGCGCGGAGGATGAGGCCGTGGCCTCCGTAAGAAAAAAGGCCGGGCCGGATTTCATAATCGGCGCCACGGCCAAGACCATTGAGGAGGCCCGCGCCGCCGAAAGGGCCGGGGCCGACTACCTGGGCGTGGGGGCGGTGTTCCCCTCCCCCACAAAGCAGAACGCAAGGCGCATAACTCCGGAAAAGCTTCGTGAAATATGCGCCGCAGTAAAGATACCCGCCGTGGCGATAGGCGGCATAACGGCTGAAAACATCCGGGAAATATACGGCTCCGGCATTGCCGGCGCGGCCGTCATTTCCGCAGTTTTCGGCGCTGAGGATATAAAAAAAGCCGCCCGGGAGCTTAAAGTCCTGGCGGCGGAAGCGGCAAAAATGCCGCCGAAATGAGGTATGAGCATGAAAACAGCCTTGACAATAGCCGGCAGCGATTGCAGCGGCGGCGCCGGCATACAGGCGGACTTAAAAACAATGACCATGTGCGGCGTTTACGCCATGAGCGCAATAACGGCGCTGACGGCCCAGAACACCACCGGGGTGCGGAGTATTTTCGAGCCGCCGGAGAGCTTTCTCGCCGACCAGCTGGACGCCGTATTTGAGGACATCTTCCCCGACGCCGTTAAGATCGGCATGGTGTCCTCCCCGGCTATCGTTCGTGTGATCGGCGAAAAGCTGCGGCAGTACGGGGCGAAAAACATCGTCTTGGACCCGGTCATGGTGGCCGCTTCCGGCTCCAGGCTCATTAAGACCGAGGCGGTGGAAGCTCTCGTCTCCGACCTCTTCCCCATCTGCGCTCTCGTGACTCCCAACATCCCTGAGGCGGAGGCGCTGGCGGGCTTTGAAATAAAGTCAGAGAAGGACATGGAGAAAGCGGCGGAGAAAATCGGCAGCTCTTGCGGCATCTCCGTTCTCGTAAAGGGCGGCCACGCCCTTTCGGAGGCCAACGACGCCTTGTTCACAGGCGGAGAAATTATCTGGCTCCGGGGCCGGCGGATAGATAACCCCAACACCCACGGCACCGGCTGCACGCTTTCAAGCGCCATAGCCGCTCACTTAGCTCTGGGAAAACCCCTGCCGGAGGCGGTCAGGGCGGCAAAGG
>JAFYCQ010000118.1 GCA_017539635.1 Oscillospiraceae bacterium | reverse complement strand
TCGTGGGCGGGCGCTACGGCCTTTCCTCCAAGGACACAGACCCGGTGCAGATAGCGGCGGTTTTCGACAACTTAAAGCTGGATGATCCCATCGACCACTTCTCCGTGGGCATCGAGGACGACGTGACCTTCCGCTCCCTGCCCTTAGGCAAGCCCATTTACACCGAGGCTGAGGGTACCATCTGCTGCAAGTTCTGGGGCCTGGGCTCCGACGGCACCGTGGGCGCCAACAAGAACTCCATAAAGATAATCTCCGACCACACCCCCTACTACGCCCAGGCGTATTTTGAATACGACACGAAAAAGTCCTTCGGCATAACGAAATCCCACCTGCGCTTCGGCAAGTCACCCATAAGGGCGACCCACCTGGTAAAGACGGCGGACTTCGTGGCCTGCCACAACCAGTCCTATTTGGGCAAATACGAAATGATAACCGAGCTGCGCCCCGGCGGCACCTTCCTTCTCAACACCGAGTGGCCGGAGGAGGAGCTCTCCGACAGGCTGCCCGCCGACGTCCGGGCGTACATCGCCAACAACGACATCAAGTTCTACATAATCGACGCCAACGCCATATCCGTGAAGCTGGGCCTCGGCACCCACGCCAACATGGTGCTCCAGTCCGCCTTTTTCGGCCTTTCCGGCGTCATTCCGGCGGAGGAGGCCATCGGCTATATGAAGGCCGCCGCCGTTAAGACCTACGGCAAAAAGGGCGACAAGATAGTGAACATGAATCTCGCCGCCATAGACGCGGGCATCGACGGCGTGACCCTGGTCAATGTCCCGGAGAGCTGGAAGACTGCCGTCCCCGGCCCGGCTCCCGAGAGAAAGCCTGTGCCGAAATTCATAAGCGACATTTTAGAGCCCATAAACGCCCAGAAGGGAGATTCTCTCCCGGTCTCCGCCTTTATAGGGCTTGAGGACGGCACCATGCCCATGGGCACCTCCGCATACGAAAAGCGGGGCATCGCCGCTTTCCTCCCTGTGTGGGATCCGGACAAGTGCCTCCAGTGCAACATGTGCTCCTACGTCTGCCCCCACGCGGTCATAAGGCCCTACCTGCTGGACGAGGCGGAGGCTAAGGCAAAGCCCGAAAGCTTCACCGTCGTTCCCGCCAAGGGCAAGGGAGCCGAAAATCTCAGCTACGCTATCCAGATAAGCAACATGGACTGCACGGGCTGCGGCTCCTGCGCCTCCGTCTGCCCGGCAAAGGAAAAGGCCCTCACCATGGTTCCCGCCTCCGACGTAACGTACCACGAGGAGTGCTGGGATTACACCGACAAGATAAGCGAAAAGCCCGGCGTCTTCTCCCCGGCGACGGTCAAGGGCAGCCAGTTCATAAAGCCCCTTGTGGAGTTTTCCGGCGCCTGCGCCGGCTGCGGCGAAACGCCCTACGCCAAGCTCCTGACCCAGCTTTTCGGCGACAGGATGTACTGGGCCAACGCCACGGGATGTTCCCAGGCCTGGGGCGCCTCCATGCCCTGCGTCCCCTACACCGTGAATAAAGAGGGCAAGGGCCCCGCCTGGTCCAACTC
>JAFYCQ010000117.1 GCA_017539635.1 Oscillospiraceae bacterium | reverse complement strand
TTCCAGTCCTTTTCAAGGGGCCGGACGTTGGTGCAAAGATAGTCGGAAAGCGCCTTCAGGGTGCTCTTTTCGTCCTCGGCCTTAACATCCCGGCTTATCTCCTCTGCCGCCTCGCCCAGTCTGTCCCGCATGGTGATCAGAGAGGCTTTGAGATAAGTATAGGTAAAGGAGATGTCGAAAATCCTCTCGTCCCCGTTGTCCGGATAGACCGCCACGGCGGTCTCGGGGCACATGGCGGAGAGAGAGGGGTCGCCGTAGTAAAGCTCCTCCGCCCAATCGATTATGCGGCCTTCGTCCGCCGCCTCGGTGTTGGACAGGAGCGTAAGGGAGGAATCTCCCTCGTACAGCGCCGCGCTTATGGCCTGCCGGACGGAGTTTTCGTCCGGCGCTTCGATTATCGAGGCCATCTGCTCGGCGCTCTTTTTATAGGTTATGGCCACGTCCGCCTCGTAATATGAGACGATGCGGCTGAGATTGCCGGTTATGTAATAAACGGCGTAGGCGCCTATAGGAGTACTGTTGGAGATGGCCATGCAGACGTTTGAAAGGTCCGTTTCCGCGTCGCCGGTATAGCCCACGAGCCTTATCTTGCCCCCCAGATCTCTCTCCCGCACAAGGCGCATAACGGCGTCGTACAGGCTCTGGTAATCCGCTGCCTCCAGCTGGGGCTCCTCCGGCGTGTTCGCCGGTACGGACGCGGGCTTGTGGTCGGTCACGGACACGTAGTCCTGTTCCAAAAGGGACATGCAGCCGGAGCTCAGCAACAGCCCTGCAAGGCAAAAAAGCGCTATGAGCTTTTTCACGGCTTCATCCCCCTTTCGTCAAATCACTCTGTTTCTTCCAGCAGGGATAACTGCTTTTCCTCGGAGTCTTCTTCCTTTAACAAAGCTCCCGCCGCCGGCAGGCTCCTCACGGAGTACCTGGCGGTATTTTTTATGGACGTGTCGGCCAAAAACGCAGCGGAGGCCACGCTCTGCCGCTTTCGGAGGCTCATTACCGAGACGCCCTGGGTGTTCCTGGTGGTCTTGGGGGCAAGCTGGGAAGTTTTGAACACCAGCGCCCGGCCGTCCGTTGAGAACAGCGCCGCCTGGGTGTCCTCCTTTATTTCCAGGACAGCCACCAGCGGGCTCTTGTCGGAATAGGCCCCCGTGAGCTTTTTCCTCTTGGTCTTTGTGGCGTAGGCCTCCTTCTGGACTCTGGCGGCCTTGCCGTTTTCAAAGAAGAATATGAGGTCTCCCTTGTAGCCGCCGGACTCGGTGACGTAGGCCACGCTCTCCCCCTCGTCCATTTCCAGAAAGACCGGCAGATAGGTGCCGAGAAGAGAGGCCTTGCCGTCCTCAAAGGCGGATATCCTCGTCTTATAGACCTGCTGCCTGTCGGTGAACACCAGCAGCACCGAGCGATTCTGCGCGTCGAACTCCCAGCGGGGGCCGTCCCCCTCCTTATACTTCTGTTCGCCGCTCATGCGCAGGGACTGGGGCGTTATCTTCTTGAAGTACCCCTCGCGGGATACGAACACCCGTACCGGGTAGTCCTCCCCCTGCTCGTCGTCAATGTCATCCGGCTCCTCGGCGTCGTAGATTATCTCCGTTTTGCGGGGCTCGGCGTAGCGCTTTATGACTTCCCTGAGCTCCTCGGTGATAACGCTCTTTATCCTCCGGCGGCTGCCGAGAAGCTCCTCTAGGTCCGCTATCTCCTTTTCCAGCTCGTCTGTCTCAGCCGTCTTTTTGAGGATATATTCCCGGTTTATGTTGCGGAGCTTTATCTCCGCCACAAATTCCGCCTGTGTTTCGTCTATGCCGAAGCCGATCATCAGGTTCGGCACGACCTCCGCTTCCTCGTCGGTGTTGCGGATTATCTCGATGGCCTTGTCGATGTCCAGCAGGATCTTTCCCAGACCGTGGAGCAGGTGCAGCCGCTCCTTTTTCCGGGTCAGCTCGCAGAAGACCCGGCGCTTTACGCTCTCGATCCGCCAGGCCGTCCACTCCTCCAGTATCTCCCGGATGCCCATGACCCTCGGGGAGCCGGCCACCAGGATGTTGAAGTTGCAGGCAAAGGAGTCGCACAACGGCGTGAGCTTGAAGAGCTTGGCCATGAGCTTATCGGGATCCGTGCCTCTTTTCAGCTCAATGGCCAGCTTTAAGCCGGACAGGTCCGTCTCGTCCCGCATGTCGTTTATTTCACGGGCCTTGCCGCTTTTCACCAGCTCCGCTACCCGGTCTATGA
>JAFYCQ010000116.1 GCA_017539635.1 Oscillospiraceae bacterium | reverse complement strand
CTCTCCCCTCCGCACCCAAGCAGTTCCTCCATTACTTCACGGAGCCCGACAGGCCCCAGACCCGCTCCGAGCGTGAGCTGGAGGGCGGCATGGCCGTCTCTATCGGCCGCCTGCGCCCCGATACACAGTACGATTATAAGTTCGTCACCCTGAGCCACAATACTCTGAGAGGCGCCGCCGGAGGCGGTGTGCTACTCGCTGAGCTTCTGTGCGCCGACGGTTATATAGACGCCAAAAACTGAAAAACGAAAGGACAGATAAAAAATGAAAACACCTATCTTCACCGGCTCCTCCGTCGCTATCATCACCCCCTTTAAGGACGGCGGTATCGATTTTCCGAAGCTTGCTCAGCTTATCGACCAGCAGATAGCCGCTGGCACCGCAGCCATCACCATCTGCGGAACCACCGGCGAGAGCTCCACCCAGACTCTTGAGGAGCATATCGAGGCTGTTGATTTTACCGTAAAGCACGTAAACCACCGCGTAAAGGTCATCGCCGGCGCCGGCAGCAACGACACCATGGCTGCCATGATGCTCTCCGAGCACGCCGAGAAGTCCGGCGCAGATGCCCTGCTCCTGGTCACCCCCTACTACAACAAGGCAACCCAGAAGGGCCTTATCCGCCACTTCACCTATGTGGCCGACAGAGTGAACATCCCCATCGTCCTCTACAATGTACCTGGCAGGACTGGTGTTTCCTTCACCGTCGATACCTACACCGAGCTTTCCAAGCACCCCAACATCAACGGCGTCAAGGAGGCCTCCGGCAACTTTGACCTTATCTCCCGCACCATCGCCGCCTGCGGCGATGAGCTGAACATCTGGAGCGGCAACGACAACGAGGTCGTCCCCATGATGTCCATAGGCGCCAAGGGCGTTATCAGCGTGGCCGCCAACATCATCCCCGAGGACATGGTCAAGATGACCACCGCCTGCTTAAACGGCGACTTCATCACCGGCCGCGAGCTGCAGCTCAAGTATTTCGACCTCATCGGCAAGCTCTTCATCGAGGTCAACCCCATCCCGATAAAGACCGCTATGAACATCCTGGGCTACGACGTGGGCGAGCTTCGCCTCCCCCTGTGCGAGATGGAGCCCCAGAACGTGGAGAAGCTGAAGCAGTCTCTCCGCAACGTGGGTCTGCTGTGAGGATCTCTTCATGACTAATATAATTCTTTCCGGCTGCAACGGCCGGATGGGCCGCATGATCTCCCGCATCTGCGGCGAGAGCGACGACGTGGCCATTGCCGCCGGCGTGGACGTTTATGCCGTCAAGCTGGACGCCTACCCTGTTTTCGCCTCCTTCCCGGAGGTGGAAGCCGAGGCAGACGCGGTGGTGGACTTCTCCAATCCCTCCGCGCTCAAATCCATTCTTGAGTTCTGCGTCGCAAAGCACATCCCTCTCGTCCTCTGCACCACCGGATACTCCGAGGAGCAGCTGGCCGATATCCGGGCCGCCTCCAAGAGCGTTCCCATTTTCCGCTCCTTCAATATGTCGGTGGGCATAAACCTGCTTATCGAGCTGATAAAGAAGTCCGTTTCGGTGCTGGGCAGGAACTACGACGTTGAAATTATCGAGCAGCACCATAAAATGAAGATAGACGCCCCCAGCGGCACAGCGATCATGCTGGCCGAGGCCGTTAAAGAGGCCAGAGGCGCCGGCGAGTTCGTCTATGACCGACACAGTGTAAGGCAGCAGCGCGGCCCGGACGAAATCGGCATTTCCTCCATAAGAGGAGGCACGATCGTGGGCGAACACTCCGTTATCTTTGCCGGTCCTGACGAGGTGATCGAGCTGAAGCACACGGCTTATTCCAGAGAGGTCTTTGCCCAGGGCGCCGTCAGAGCAGCCAAGTTCATGTCCGGAGTTAAAGAGCCCGGAATTTACGACATGAGCGACATTATCTGATTAAAGATTAAATATGAACGCGCCGCAGCAAGCGGCGCGTTTGTATGCTGTTAATTAGGAGTTAGCAATGAAAATCCGTATTTCTTCCGACAGCACCTGCGATTTGAACCGGGATTATCTCGATGCCCACAAGGTCACCCTGGTTACGCTCTATACCAATATGGGCGAGGACACCTACCGTGACGGCATAGACATCACTCCCGCCGATATTTTCGCCCACGTTGCCGCCGGAGGCGAATTATGCTCCACCACTGCCAACAACGTGGCGGACTATGACTGGGTGTTTACTGAG
>JAFYCQ010000115.1 GCA_017539635.1 Oscillospiraceae bacterium | reverse complement strand
TCAACTGTTTTAAACGAATAAACCTTTAAGTTTTTGCAGCATTTCCAGAGCGAAAAACTTTACCTTTACGCCGTCTGAGTCTCCCGTTATCAGCATTACCTGCTTGTCTGTAAGCCCCGCGTCCTCAAAGGAAACGGCTGCGCTTTCACACAGCGGCGGATAGCAGACGCACCACCAGTTTTTGCCCTTCCCCTCGCCTATCGTCACGCGAAGAGACGTATAGTCCCCGGCGGGAAGAGAAAAGGTATCGTATTCCCGCGTGGGGAAGCTCTCACGCCCCAGAGTTACGGTCACGGGGTAATCATAGCCGTTGTCCTTTACGGCTGTATCTGCGGCTATTTTGATTTCAGGCAGGCCGTCGGAGAGCATTTCTTCCGCCTCTCTGGCATCCTCTGCACCGGCTAAAAGGCCGTCGGCTGCTTTAAGCACCGCGTCCCGAACTTTTAACTTGAGCTCCTGGTCGGCCTCCGAATCCGAGGCCGCCACTACATGCAGACGTATGAGCTTTTCGGACAGTTCCCGCTGGGCACCCGCGGCAGAGCCTGCCAGGATCGAAAGCATCACGGCGGCAATAAGCGCCGCCTCCCACACCTTGATTTTCATAAACACCTCCAAAAATGCCGATAATCACGATCGGATTATCGGCATTTATCTGGTATTTTAATCAAGTTTTTTTATGGTCTCGCAGAGGAAAACGCTTTTCCAGCGGTGGGAAAGGGCGTTGGCTGCGGCAGCGGCCCGTCTCTCGTCCCCGAAAATTCCGAAGACCGCCGAGCCCGTCCCGCTCATTACGGCGCCTAAAGCGCCCTGTCTTTTAAGCTCGTTTTTTACGGCGAAGATCTCGTCCTTCCTTCGGCCCAGCACGCTTTCAAACACGTTTGCCATATTGGCGCCGAGAGCTTTGAGGTCTCCCCTCTCTATGGCCTTTACCGCCTCGCCGGTGTCGGGTCTTCTACCCGCTCCCCGGCGGTCCAGCTCCTTAAAGAGGAACGGCGTGGATATGGGGAAATCCGGCTTGCATATTACAACCGGGCAGGGCGTTAGCTCCGTAAGCTCGGTGAGAACTTCTCCTCTCCCCTCCGCCAGCATTGTGCCGAACTCAACGCAGTAGGGCACGTCGCTGCCTAAGGGCAGCGCCATTTCCCGCAGCTCCTCCGGCGTCATGCGCTGGAAAAACATCTCGTTTAACGCCCTTAAAACCGCGGCGGCGTCAGAGCTGCCGCCGCCCAGGCCTGCGCAGACCGGGACCCGTTTTTCAACATTTATCTCCAGATCCCAGCCGGTTATCTCCCGGGCTTCAAAAAAAGCCCTTGCCGCCTTGGCCGCGATATTTCTGCCGTCCGAGGGGACGTAAGGCAGGCCGGAGGAGATCTTTATCTCCCCCGACCCTTTTTCTGCTTTAATTGAAATGTCGTCGCAGAGGGACGCCCCCTGCATTATCATACGCATGGTATGATAGCCGCTTTCCTCCGCACCCGTTACGTCCAGGGTGAGGTTAAGCTTGGCGTAAGCCTTTACGGCAGCTTCCATTTATTTCTCCAGCAGCATTTTGAGCAGCTTGGTGCCGTCGTCTATATACTCGCCGGATGCCGCGCTCTTCTCGTCGTAGGTAAGGCCCTGTCCGGAAGATACGCGGCCGTCATAGAAAACGTAGGGCACCACGCCGTGGGCGTGACCCTGGGTCTCCATAAGCGTCTTGTGGTCGCTCAATATCAGCATGCGGTAGTCCTCGCCGGCGGCGTCCAGGCCGTCCTTTATGCGCTTTACCACCATGCTGTCGATATTTTGAATGGACTCGATCTTACCCATAAGGTCGCCGTTATGGGTGCACTCATCGGGAGCCTCCACGTGGACGGTGACGAAGTCGTACTTTTTTAGCTGCTCCAAAGCCGCGTCGGCCTTGCCCTCATAATTGGTGTCCAGCTCGCCGTTGGCGCCCTCCACGTCTATCCTCTCAAGACCTATGAGCTTGCCTATGCCGCGGCAGAGGGGCACGGCGGAGATAATGGCGCCGTCCATGCCGTACATGTCCTTGAATTTAGGCAGCTCCTTGGCCGTGCCGGGAGCCCAGAACCATACGGCGTTGGCGGGAAGTTTTCCCTCAGCTTTCCGGAGCTCGTTTATCGGGTGAGCGGCAAGCAGCTCGGCTGCCTGGGCGATAATGTTCTTTATGCGCTCGGAATAAGGGTTGCCGCAGGGCATAAGGGTATCGACCTTTTCGCCTATATGGTCGTGGGGCGGAGTGAGGACGAGGTTTCTGATCTTATCCTCTCCCTGCTCGATGACGACGATATTGCGGAAGGAGTGGCCGGGGTGGATGACCATTCCGTCATGGTACAGCATGCCGGCTATGGGGGAATCGTAGAACAGCCATTCGATAAGGGCGTCCGCCTCGTCGCCGGTAAGGCCTCCGCCGTTGTGGGACTCCAGCTTTCTCATGCTGATATAGAAGGGGCTGTCGTCCAGAGAGATCAGATTGCAGCGCATGGCCACGTCTCCGGGCTTCATGTCGATGTCGTAATCCGCCGCCTCCAGCGGAGCCCGGCCTGCATAGCAGGTGCGGGGATCGCAGCCGAAAATGGAAAGAATCGCGGTATCGCTGCCCGCCTCCAGATCCTCGGGAATGGTCTTGACCGTACCCACCTTTCCCGCTTTGGCAAGGGCGTCTATAGTGGGCTTTTTGGCGTACTGTAAAGGCGTTTTGTTCTTCAGCATGACGATGGGGTCGTCAGCCATGCCGTCGCCGATTATGAGTATATATTTCATGTTATCCTCCAAATGTGTTATATGGTCTTAAGAAACTCCCTCATGCGGGAAAGCGCCTCGGTTATCCTCTCGATGGAGGAGGCGTAGCAGATGCGCACGAAGCCCTCTCCCCCTTTGCCGAAGGCGGTGCCGGGGATGACGGCCACGGATTTTTCCATCAAGAACCTCTCGCAGAACTCCTCAGAGGAAAGGCCGGTGCTCTGAATTGAGGGGAAGGCGTAAAACGCGCCCCTGGGCTCAAAGCAGGAAAGGCCCAACTCTCTGAGGCCTTCCAGCAGGTATTTTCTCCTGCGGTCATACTCGCCCCGCATCATGGCGATGTCGGCGTCGCCGTTTCTCAGCGCCTCTATGGCGGCGTACTGGCTCACCGTGGGGGCGCACATAAGGCAGTACTGGTGTATCTTGTACATCTGGGCCACGATGTCCGCGTGGGCGCAGACGTAGCCCATGCGCCAGCCCGTCATGGCGTAACACTTGGAAAAGCCGTTTACCAGAATGGTGCGCTCGTACATGTCCGGGATGTTTGCCATGGAGACGTGCTTCCGGCCGTAGGAAAGCTCGGCGTATATCTCGTCGGAAAGGACAAGGATGTTTGTCCCCCGCAGCACCTCGGCCAGCGCCTCAAGGTGCTCTCTTTCCATTATCGCTCCGGTGGGGTTATTGGGGAATGGCAGCACCAGGAGCTTGGTTTTCGGGGTTATGACTGCCTTCAGCTCCTCCGGCGTGAGACGGAACTCGTTTTCCGCCTTTGTCTCAACATATACGGGCACGCCGTGGGCCATGGTGGTTATGGGCCCGTAGCATACGAAGGAGGGCACGGGTATGATTACCTCATCCCCGGGGTTCACTGTAGCCCTTATGGCCAGATCTATGGCCTCGCTGCCGCCGACGGTTATGAGCATCTGATTGAGCGGGTCGTATTTGAGCTCAAAGCGGCGGTTCAGGTACTTTGACACCTCCTGCCGCAGCTCGGTCATGCCGGCGTTGGAAGAATATTTGGTAAAGCCCTTTTCAAGGGAGTAGATTCCCGCGTCTCTGATATGCCAGGGCGTTATGAAATCCGGCTCGCCTATGCCCAGGGAAATAGCGTCCTTTTTCTCCGCCAGAATATCGAAAAATTTGCGGATACCGGAGGGCTTCAACGACACGGCGGCTTCGGATAATAAGGATGAATAGTCCATCATACAAACAGCAGTCTGTCTTCCTGCTCCTCCTGTTTCTCAAAAATTTTGTGTTTTTCTTTGTACTTTTTCATGATAAAATGAGTAGCGGTGCCGGTGACGCCCTCAATGGTCGCCAGGCTCCCGAAAACGAAGCTGGAGATGTCCCGCATGGTGCGCCCGGAGATGAACACCGCCAGGTCGAAGGTGCCGGACATGAGGTAAAGGCTCTCCACTTCATCATACTGGTATATCCTCTCGGCTATCCTGTCGAAGCCCTCGCCCCGCTGGGGGGATATTTTGACCTCGATCAAGGCCGTGACCAGGTCAGATGACTTGTCCACCTTGTCCCAGTCAACGATCGCCGTGTAGCCGATTATCTTTCCGTCGGCCTCCGCCTGAGTGAGGTATTCCTCCACCTTGCCCTGCTCCTGCCCTGTCATGGCCGCAAGCTGCTTTGAGGTGTAGCGGGCGTCTTTTTCCAGGAGACGTAATATCTCTTCCATAAGCTTTTCCTCCTGATGTTACTTCTATAAATTTTATTTTATCATAACGCTTTGATTTTTTAAAGTATTATTTTCCGTATAATTTGAGCCCTTCGAGGCATATTAGAGTCATCAACACTGCAAGAAAGGAACGTCTCTATATGCTTATCGACAGGATCGCTCTCATTTTAGCGATAATCGGCGGCCTCAACTGGGGGAGCGTCGGCATTTTCAAATTTGACGTGGTGGCATACCTTTTCGGCGGACAGACCGCCCCCGCCAGCCGCGTCGTGTACGTGCTTGTATGCCTTGCCTCTCTCTGGTGCATCTCCCTGCTGTTCCGGGAAAGCGAGCGGGCCGGCGAAATGACTTGAGCGGGCATTTTTGCCCGTACATAAGGTGTTTATTATGCTCAGACTTTTTATTTACTATCTCATAGCCATGACCCTGGTTTCCTTTGTCCTGATGGGCATAGACAAGGCCAGATCGAAAAAGAAGGGCAAAAGCCGGATACCGGAGGCGGTGCTGTTCACCTTTGCCGTATTCGGCGGCTCGGTGGGCGTGCTTTTGGGGATGTATATATTCCGTCACAAGACGAAGCATAATTCCTTCCGCATCGGCATACCCACAATCATTCTCGCTCAGGCAGCTCTGATAATCCTGTTTCTCTGAATTTTGACGGGGAGACTCCGAACTCCTCCTTGAATGCCCGCTGAAAGGCGGAGTAATCCCCAAAGCCGCTTAAAGCGGCGGCTTCCGCCGAGGAGGTGCCGCGTATCAGCAGCCTCGCTGCCCGCATAAGCCTCTTTTCTCGTACGTAATTATGTACCGTCATGCCTGTCACCTCCCGGAAAAGCCGCATAAAATGATAACGGCTGTAAAAACACCGGGAGGCCAGTGACGCCACAGACAGATCCTCCGCCGGGTTTTCGGAAATATAGCGGAGGGTCTCTTCTATTCTTTTAAGGCTCTTGTCATCCACGTTCGGGTTTTCCGGTCTCCCCTTGCCCATCCGGCATATGAGCACAAGAAGCCTGACTATCTCCGCCCTGGCAAGAACATCCGCGCCGTAATCATTTGAAGCTGCGGCAGATTCCAGCCGGGAAAGGCTCTCCCAGAGCCCCCGGGAGCCCTTGCCGCCCCGGATAAGGCATTTTCCAGACCTCTGAGTGTCGTCAAAGCACATAAGGAGCCGCGTATCCTCAGTTGAGCACCGCTCTGCGAAATCCGTGCCGATATAGATTATCACCCGCTCGTAAGGCTCGGACACGTCGATATCCGCTCTGTGGAGCGCAAAACGGCGCACCAGCAGCACGTCGCCCCCCGCCAGCGGATAGGTGACGCCGTCCACCATGTAGTTGACCCTGCCGGAAATGAAAAACACGATCTTGTCAAAATCGTGGTAGTGGAGGTTTCCCCCTCCGCCCTTCTGGTCCTTTAACCTGAACAGGCGGAAATCCTCCCGCAGGTAGCCTTTTTTATCCTTTTCGGACATAATTATCACCCGAGAGTATTGTACAGCACTTTTTGCAATATTACAAGCACTAAAGACAATTTACATTGTGTTTTGTGTGAATATAATTAGAAGCAAAGAATGGAGGTATTGCCAAAATGAAGACTCCGATTTTTACCGGCTCCGGCACCGCTATCGTGACCCCCTTTACAAAGGACGGAACTGGAATAAATTATGAAACCATGGGCGCTTTGATCGACGAGCAGGCCGAAAACGGCACCGCCTGCATTGTCGTATGCGGCACCACCGGCGAAAACGCCACCCAGCCCTTAGATGAGCACGAGCAGTTGGTGGACTTCTGCGTTAAGAAGACCGCCGGGCGCATGAAGGTGGTGGCCGGCGTGGGCAGCAACGACACCATGACTTCCATAAGACTCGCCAGAAGCGCCGAAAAGAGCGGCGTGGACGGCATACTCATGGTGACGCCATACTACAACAAGACCTCCCAGGCAGGACTTGTGCAGCATTTCACATACGTGGCCGACAGGGTCAGCGTACCCATGATAGTCTATAACGTGCCCAGCCGCACCGGCATCGGCATCGCGGCGGAAACTTACAAAATACTCTCCGAGCACCCCAACATAAACGGAGTGAAAGAGGCCTCCGGAGATCTGTCCCTCTTCTCCCGCACCAGAGCCCTCTGCGGCGACGAGCTGAATATTTGGAGCGGCAACGACGACAACACTGTCCCCATGATGGCAATGGGCGCCAAGGGCGTCATCTCCGTGGCCTCAAACATCATGCCCCGCATGGTGGCAGATCTGTGCGAGCTGTGCCTTAAAAAGGACTTTGACGGGGCTTCCCGGCTCTATTTCAAATATGCCGACCTCTTTGCCAAGCTCTTTATCGAGGTCAATCCCATTCCGGTAAAGACAGCCATGCAGCTCATGGGCTACGACGTAGGCCCCCTGCGCCTGCCTCTTGTCCCGCCGTCTGCCGACAATCTGGAAAAGCTGAAGACCTCCTTAAAAGGAGCCGGGCTGCTTTAATTCATCTGAAAAATCAATTCAAGGGCGCTCCTGTGGGGGCGCCCTTTTTGTGCGGGCATAATTTGCGAATTGTTCGCAGATTTTTATTGCAATATTGACATTTTGGTGTTATTATATGATTTGCAAATCGTTAGCAAATTGGAGATGGTAACGTGAAGCAGTACAAAACTGAAAAGCGAAACCAGCTTATGGGCTTTCTTATGAGCCACCGGGACGAGCCTTTGTCTGCCGAGCAGATCGCTGAGGGCGTGCCGGGCGTGGCCCTGAGCACCATATACAGAAATCTGGCGCACCTGGCCGACAGCGGCGACGTGCATAAATCCCTGTCCGCCGACGGCCACACCGTGCTCTACCAGTACTATGACAAGCCCAGGTGCTCCTCCCACCTGCACATAAAGTGCGTCTCCTGCGGGGAGATGAAGCACGTGGAGACTGAGCTTTCCCAGGACCTGGCGGAAAAGCTGGAGGAGAAAAACGATTTCAGCATCGACGCCGAAAACACCGTCATCCTCGGCGTTTGCAAATCATGCCATGACAAGGGCGAGAAGTAATAACAATCGGGAGTTTACGTAATGACGCAGCTAAAATGCGAAAACGTGTCCCTCGGCTACGCGGGACATGCTGTTGTGACAAATCTGAATTTTGAGGTGAACGCCGGGGACTACCTGTGCGTAGTCGGCGAAATCGGCACCGGCAAAAGCACCCTTATAAAGACTCTTCTGGGACTTATCCCCCAGCTTGAAGGCGAGATAACAAGGGCCGACGGTTTATCCGCCAGGGATATAGGCTATCTGCCTCAGCAGACGGCCTTTCAGCGGGATTTTCCGGCTACCGTGGGGGAAATAGTCCTCTCCGGCTGTCTCGGTCACTGCGCCGGCAGACCCTTTTACAACAGAAACGACCGCGCTCTGGCCCGCAAAAGCATGGAACGGCTGGATATCTACCACTTAAAGCGCAGGTGCTACCGGGAGCTCTCCGGCGGACAGCAGCAGAGAGTGCTGCTTGCCCGCGCCCTGTGTGCCACCAGCCGCCTTTTGGTTCTGGACGAGCCCACCTCGGGCCTGGACCCCAAGGCCACGGCGGAATTATACGACATAATTTACGACCTGAATAAAAAGGACGGCATAACCGTGATCATGGTGTCCCACGACCTTAAAACCTCCGTTAAATACGCCAGCCACATTCTGCATCTCTCCGCCGAGTCCATTTTCTTCGGCTCACGCTCTGCCTATGAGAGAAGCGCCCTGGGCCGCGTGTTCTTAGAGCGGATAGAGGAGGAGCACCATGACTGATATGTTTACGAAGCTGGCGATTTATTTTCAGTACCCCTTTGTGCGCTACGCTCTGATAGTGGGCGTTCTCATCGCCCTCTGCTCTTCCCTTTTGGGCGTGACGCTGGTGCTCAAACGCTTTTCGTTTATCGGCGACGGTCTTTCCCACGTGGCCTTCGGCGCCATAGCCATTGCCACGGTATTAAAGCTCTCCAACAACATGTTTATCGTTCTGCCGGTTACGGTCATCTGCGCCGTGCTGCTTTTAAGCGCCGGCCAGAACGCCAAAATCAAGGGCGACGCCGCGATAGCCATGATCTCCGTGGGGGCTCTTGCTATAGGCTACCTCATAATGAACGTGTTTTCCACATCCTCCAACCTCACCGGGGACGTGTGCAGCACCCTTTTCGGCTCCACCTCCATACTTACGCTGTCGGTTTCTGAGGTGTGGCTCTGCGTCATCCTCTCGGCGGTGGTCATCATAGTTTATATCCTGTTTTTCAACCGCATTTTCGCCGTGACCTTTGACGAGGCCTTCTCCACGGCCACAGGCGTCAACGCCAAGGCCTACAACCTGCTTATAGCCATTATAATCGCGGTCATCATCGTGCTGGCCATGAATCTGGTGGGCTCGCTGCTCATTTCCGCCCTCATCATCTTCCCCGCCCTTTCCGCCATGCGGGTGTTCAAGGGCTTCAAGACCGTCATATTCTGCTCCGCCGTCATATCCGTGGTCTGCGCCGTCATCGGACTTCTGGTGTCCATTCTGGCCAGCACTCCCGTTGGCTGCACCATCGTCGCCGCGGACATCGTTCTGTTCCTCATTTTCATGCCCATCGGCAAAGCAAAGGCTTGATACTTTTTCTTGAAAGAAAAAGTATCAAAAAGAACCTTATTGCGTTCCAAGTCAGAACTGTATTTAAGATTTGCGCTCGGTAACGTGGGTTTCACTATTCCGGGAAAGTAAAAAAACAACGAAATACAAAATATAAACAGGGGTTTTCCCGTCGCTGCGACGTTTGGGAAAACCCCTGTTTATTTGATCAGGTATGCTCGCAGGATGAAAGAAAGGAAAATGAAAGGTAAGGTAAGGAGAGGAGAGGTAAGTGTAAAGTGAGGTAAGGAAAAATTAAGGAAAGGAGAACAAGCTGCGTATAATGACCCTGATCACTGATTAATTTATTTAGCTTACTGCGCCGGAGGAGGCGTCCCGGTCGGGAACAGATGGCGCGGTATTTGACAATGAAAAATCGGCGAGGCCTTTTGCCCACAGGCCCGGACCGGATGTGTTTCCGTGTCGTGAGGCCGGGTGGGAAATAAGGCGCCCGCCGGTTATCGGCTTTCTGCTCTTATTTCAGCTGAAGCTTTGCAATCAGGAACTCCGCCAGAGGCTCGACGTCGTCCAGCGGGAACTGGGGCGTTTCGCAATCGAAATGCGTGTCGGTCACGATAGCCTCAAAATCCTCGGGCTTCCCTGCCAGGGGATTGCCCGACGCTTCCCTATAGACCGCGATCTTGGGGCAGTCGGCGAACTTGTAGCCCTCGGTAATGAGGATATCCACGTCATGGAAAAAGGTAACGGCCTCGGTAAGCTCGATCTTCCTGTTTTCCAGAACGGCGGTCTGGACGTCGGAGACTATCGCCACCATATCGGCTCCCGCCTGGGTGAATCTCCAGGTGTCCTTCCCCTCTCTGTCCATCTGGAAGCCGTGGGAGTCGTGCTTCAGCACCCCCACCCGCAACCCTCTGGACTTGAGGTTTGCTACCAGTTTTTCAATGTATGTGGTCTTCCCCGTATTTGAGAAGCCTGCGAATGCTATCATAGGAACGCTCATCTGTTCCAAATCCTCCGGATAACAAAAATATCCGTTTTGAGGCAACAAAACGGACGTAAATTTTGTTCCCTTCTCAAATACTGGAAGGCCAGATCGTTTTCAAACTGACCCCGTGAACCGCGATCCCTCACGGTTCAGGCCGAATGCTCATAGGCTGCGCCCTTAGACCAAACGGCTTGGAAACACTATTAAGTTTTCTGGTAACAGAATAGCAGGGTTTACGCCTGTTGTCAAGCGCTTTTTTGCTTTAGCGTCAAAAATATTATTTCTGTTCTCTTATTATGTTGTACAGAGGACGGAAAGCGTGTATAATTGAAAATAACAACAATCTTTTGGAGGGCATTATGGACATCATCGTGCTTTGCGGCGGACTCGGAACTGAAAGGGACGTTTCCATAACCAGCGGAACGGGCGTGGCCCGTGCCCTGAGAAAACGAGGTCACCGGGTCATATTGGCGGATCTCTTTACCGGCATTCCCGGGGAAATAGACCCCGAGGCTCTTTTCGCCTCTCCCCAGCGGGATATGGAGTACAGCGTCTCCGAGACCGTGCCTGATCTGTCAGCGCTCTATGAAAAGTCCGGGGGGATTTCCATAGGCCCCAATATTCTGAAGCTCTGCAAGGCCGCGGACATCGTCTTTCTCGCCCTTCACGGGGGCGACGGGGAGAACGGACATATACAGGCCGTTTTCGACATGTTCGGCATAAAATACACCGGCTGCTCCTCCCTGTGCAGCTCCCTTGCCATGAACAAGGGGCTGTCAAAGCTCCTGTTTTCCTCCGCCGGCGTGCCTACAGCCGAGAGCGTGACACTAAGCCGGGGCTGCGACACTGTCTCCCCTTACCTGCCCTGCGTCGTAAAGCCCTGCTCCGGCGGCTCCTCCGTCGGCACCTCCATAGCAAAGACCCGGGAGGAATACGAGGCCGCCTTAAAGCTGGCCTTCAAATACGAAGAGAGCGTGCTGGTGGAAAAGTACATAAAAGGCCGGGAATTTACCGTGGGCGTCATAGACTGGCAGCCCCTGCCCATAATCGAGATAATACCGAAAACGGGCTTTTACGACTACAAGAACAAATACCAGGCCGGTCTGACGGAGGAGATATGCCCCGCCCCGATACCGGAATCCGACGCCCAAAGGCTCCGGGACTGCGCCTTAAAGGCCGGAAAGGCCCTCATGCTGGACAGCTATTTCCGAACTGATATACTCATGGACGAGGAAGGAAACCTCTACTGCCTGGAGATAAACACTCTCCCCGGCATGACGCCCACCAGTTTAGTTCCCCAGATGGCGCAGAATATCGGCGTGGACTTCGGCGGGCTGTGCGAGAAAATAATCGAAACTTCAATGAGGAAATACGATGGAAGCTCTGACTATAAGCGCTCTTGAATCCGTAACAGGCGGCAAATATTACGGTGACCCGGACATAAAAAGCCGTGAGGTGACCGCCATAACCTCTGACAGCCGGACGGTAACTGAGGGCTGCCTTTTCGCCGCAATAAAGGGCGAGCGGGCGGACGGCTTCGACTACATACCCCAGGCTATCGACAAGGGGGCTCTCTGCGCCCTTTCAGACAGAGAAGCGCCGGGATATAACTGCATCGTCGCAGCAGACGTACAGGCGGCGCTGAGAGCCATAGCGGGCTTTTACAGGAAGCAGTTCCACATCCCCTTCGTGGGTATTGTAGGCAGCGTGGGCAAGACTACCTCAAAGGAAATGACCGCCGCCGTGCTGTCCCAAAAATTCAACACCCTCAAGACCGAGGGGAATTTCAATAACGAGCTGGGCGTTCCCCTCACTCTCTTTCGTCTTCGCCCCGAGCACGAGGCCGCCGTTATCGAAATGGGCATTTCCGACTTCGGCGAGATGACAAGACTGGCTGAGATGGTCCGGCCAAACGTCTGCCTCATGACGGTGATAGGCCAGTGCCACCTGGAAAACTTAGGGGATCTTCAAGGCGTCCTCAAGGCGAAAAGCGAGGTCTTCGACCTCATGTCTCCGGATTCCGCCGCCGTTCTCAACGGCGACGACGAAACGCTTAAAGGCTATACCCCGCCTGTAGCAAACATAATCCGCTACGGCAAAAGCGATGGCTGCGAAGTCCGGGGTGAAAACATCGTATGCAAGGGCTTTGAGGGCACGGAATTTGATATAGTGACAAAAGACGCCCGCTTCCCCGTGACCGTTCACGCCTACGGCGAGCACATAGTCACGGCGGCCCTGGGCGCGGCGGCTGTGGGCCTCTCCCTGGGGCTTTCCCCCGAGGAGATAACTCGCGGACTCGAGAGCTACGCCCAGACCGGCGGCCGCTCCAACGTCATAGACACGGGCTACATAACCATAATCGACGACTGCTACAACGCAAACCCCAATTCGGTCGCCAACGCCCTGCGCTCTCTTTCCTGCCTGCCGGGCAGAAAGGTGGCCATTCTGGGCGACATGCTGGAATTAGGTGCCGAGGAAAAGGAGCTGCACCGGAATATAGGCCTGTTGAGCGCCAAGCTGGGCATCGACAGTCTCATCTGCTGCGGCAGGCTGGCGGAGTATATCTACAAGGGGCATATCGCCTCCGGCTCACCTCTGGAGGGGTGGCATTTCCCCATGAAGGACGCCTTTTTCTCCGTGCTGCCCTCCCTGATAAAAGAGGGGGACCGGGTTCTGGTAAAGGCCTCCCACGGGGAACATTTTGAAGAGATCGTCGAGGAACTGAAAAAGCTGCGATGATACTGACCTTTACATCTCCCGGCGGCATGACCGTTTACACGGCCGCCCGCCGGGAGCTTAAAATATCCTCTACCCTGCTGCGAAAGCTCAAGGCCGCCGACGCCATCCGTGTAAACGGCGAGAGGGCGTTTACGAACAGGGCTTTGAACACCGGTGATATCGTCACCTTTGATCTCTCCGCCGCCGAGGGCCCCTGTGACCTGGTGCCGGAAAAAGGCGATGTTGAGATAATCCGCGAAAGCGAGGGTTTGATAGCCGTCAACAAGCCCCAGGGCCTCATAGTCCACCCCACCTCATCCCGCTATACCGGCACTCTGTCGAATTATGTGGCCGGGTATCTGCCGGAGCACGTCTGCCACGCCGTTAATCGCCTTGACCGGGACACCTCCGGCGTTGTGCTGTTTGCCAAAAGCTCTTACTGGAAGGATCTGGCCTCTGAAGCTCTTGGGCAGAGCGGCGAAAAGGAGTACGTCGCCCTGGTGTACGGCGTTCCGTCTCCCCTGTCCGGCACAGTAAACGCTCCCATCAGGCGGCTTGAAGAGCACTGCCTTTTGCGTGTCGTCGCCGAGGACGGCAAAAATGCCGTGACCCACTACGATACGCTGGAAACAAACGGGGACTATTCCCTTCTTCGCCTGCGTATAGAGACCGGCAGGACCCACCAGATAAGGGTGCACATGCTGCACATGGGCTGCCCCGTCCTCGGAGACATCCTGTACAAAACGGAGGCGTCCTCATTGCTTTCCTCCCGCCTCGGATTATTCGCCCAGGCGCTTCACGCGAGCAAGCTCTCCTTTGACTGCCCATTTACCGGGGAACGAATAACGCTGACAGCGCCCCTCAGACAGAAGGCATTTCTTGACATCGCAGCCGCTTTTGGAATAAGTCTATGATTATTTGCGAAAAATGATATTTTTTTCTTGACATCGGTGCCAATAGGACTTATAATAACAAAGCGCCGGTGCTCCGGCGGAAAGTGGCCGAGTAGTTCAGCTGGTTAGAACGCCAGCCTGTCACGCTGGAGGTCGAGGGTTCGAGCCCCTTCTCGGTCGCCATTTGCTGCTGTAGCTCAGTAGGTAGAGCGCATCCTTGGTAAGGATGAGGTCGGCAGTTCGAATCTGCCCAGCAGCTCCATGAAAAGGCCCTGTTTTCGCATGAAAACAGGGCCTTTTTATAACTTTTCGCGGCACCTGGCTGCACAGCGGAAACAACGTGCGTGCAACCGCGAGTGTTTTATTCCTCTTTTACTGTCTATTGATTGACTTAAAGCCGATTTCGCGGTAAACTGTTTAGTATCTTCAATGAGTGCCGGGGGACGGCGTCGGCGGCCTCCGGACACGCCGTAAAACAAGCGGACGAAAATCAGAAACAGGGAGGCATTTTAACAATGAAACACCGGAAATGGCTAAGCATCCTGCTTGCCCTTCTATTAGTCCTGTCACTGCTCCCGGCAGGGGCGTTGGCTGCGCCCGATACCCAGGCCCTCACCCTGGGTGAAAACAGCCTTGCGACGACGGCCAATGCAGATTATACCACCTATACTTTCACCCCGGAAGAGAACGGAATGTACACCTTTTACTCCGTGGGCGATTATGATCCGGCTGCCGCGCTGTATGACCCTGAAGACGTTGAACACTATATCGCGTATGGCAACGACTATATGTACGATTCCAACTTCTTCTTTGGCGCGTACCTGACTGCCGACAAGGCCTATCTTTTCAAGATTGAAAACCTTGATTATAAGGAAGAGGTTATTACCGTTTTTGTAGAGAAAACCCGCTACACCTTCCAGGTAGCCGAGGACATCGGCAGCGCCTTTGTTTCCCTCAAGCAGGGCAATAACGATGTGACGCCGACAAACGGTCTGGCTTACCTGACCACCGGACTGGAATACGTGCTGACGGTGGCGGAGGATACGCCGGTTTACGGGCTTCCCGACAACGCTGTCAAGTCATCGGCAGACAACAACGATGTCTATACCTTCTGCATTGAAAGTATCCAGCCTGAATATGTCGGGGACACTTATGTCACCGTCGGCGACTTGTCCTTCCTGTTCCTGGAGCCGACAGATGCCCAGGCGGCAGGCGGGTTCGTTTCCCTTAAGCAGAACGGTAACGATGTGACGCTTACGAACGGACAGGCCACTCTGAAAACCGGAACGGAGTATGTGCTGACGGTCAAGGAGGGAATTGGAGCCTATCCTCTGGAAATGTACCTGGGCGGCGGAACACAGGCGGATGATGACGGTTACTTCACGTTTTCCAAGGCCGCTGTAAACGATAATACCGTCTATACCTTCACGTTTTATCCCCTCTTCATTCAGGATGGTAACGAGAATCTTACGGTCAATCTCTCGGTTATCCCCACCGAATACACCTTCCAGGTGACGGCGGATGCCCAGGCGGCAGGCGGGTTCGTTTCCCTTATGCAGGGCGATAACGCCGTGACGCTTACGAACGGACAGGCCACCCTGGATGCCGGAACGGAATATGTGTTGACGGTCAAGGCGGGAATGTGTGTCGAATTGCTGGATATGTTCCTGGGCGACGGAACACAGGCGGATGATGACGGTTACTTCACGATTTCCAAGGCCGCTGAAAACGGTAATACCGGTAATAATGTCTATACCTTCACGCTATATACCGGAATCCTGAGCGAATTATTATATTACGACGGCAGCGTTCCCACGCTCACCGTGGATGTCGAGGGAGACCCTTACATCCCCTCCGGCCCCACAAGCGCCCTGTATTTGACAGCGGCGGAACAGACGGCGGGCCAGTTCGTTTCCCTGAGGGAAGCAGAAGTCATTGGCTCCGGTAGGATTATTGTTACATATACCGTCACCCGTGGCGAAAAAGTCGAGGTCAGCAACGGGAAGGCCGTCCTTTACGCTGATACCTGGTATGCGCTGCAGGTTGAAAAGGGCGCGCCGGTGACCGGACTTGGTTCGCTGAGCAGAGATGATCGCATAGAGTCCAACTTTTATTTGGACGGTATGACAGATGAAGAGTATAACGCTTTATTCGGACAATCCGGACAG
>JAFYCQ010000114.1 GCA_017539635.1 Oscillospiraceae bacterium | reverse complement strand
GGGGGTCTCCTTGTCCTTGGCGGGGGCGGTGATGACGACCTTCTTGGCGCCGCCGTTGAAGTGGGCCATGCAGGCCTCGGTGGTGAGGAAGGCGCCGGTGGACTCGACTATATACTCCGCGCCGCTGTCGGCCCAGCGAATGGCGGAGGGGTCGCTCTCAGAGAAAATGCGGATCTTCTTGCCGTTTACGATGATGGCGTCCTCGGCGGCCTCAACTGTACCCTCAAAGCGGCCGAAAACGGAATCGTATTTCAGCATATATACCAGGTTGGGAATGTCTGCGTTGCGCAGGTTTATGGCGCAGATGTCCAGCTCGGGGCGCTTTTCCATCTGACGCAGTGCGATGCTTCCGATGCGGCCAAAGCCGTTGATGCCGATTTTAACAGACATGACGATTATCTCCTTTTATATGAATTTATAGTTTATAGTATTAGCGGTACATATATTATAATCCATTGTTTTTGAAATGTCTATATAAATTATTGATTAGCCGGTCTCGTAAGGTCGCGCACCCACTTGTAGCGGTTGCAGCGTATGGAGTTGGGTATGCATTTCAGTATCTGGTCGGATTTGAGGAACATATACGTAACCATGGGCGGCCAGTGGAAGATATAGGCGCTGAGGAACGCGCCGGGCAGGACGAAAAGCCATATAAAGCAGTTGTCCACGATGGCGGCGTATTTCGTGTCGCCGCCCCCGGCGATAATGCCGGACTCCACGGGGAATTCGTAGCAGGTGCCCACGACGGACACGCACAGGATGTTTATGAAGGTGTAGGCCATTTCCCGGGCCTCCGGCGTCACCTTGTAAAGGCTTATTATGAAATCCCGCAGCAGGAAGAGTATGAGACCGGAGATTATGCCTAAGATTATGAAAATCAGCTGGAGCTTTCTTGTGTAGGGCTTTACCAGGTCCATGCGTCCCTCGCCGATGGTTTTGCCGATGGTTACGGAGGCGGCGTTCACGCTGCCGTTGGAGAAGGAGATGAAGAGCTGATTGAGCACCGTGGCGATGCTGCCGGCGGCAATGGCGGTCTCTCCCATGTGGCCGATTATGGCCGTGTGGGCCGACTGCCCCACGCCCCAGAGGATGCCGGTTATCATTACGGGCAGGGAGACCTTGACGAAATCGCCCAGATAGGACATGTCGAAGGACAAAAGGTGCTTTGGCCGCAGTCTGAGCTTTTTGTCGATAAAGAATATGTAGCCGAATACTATGAGTACCTCGACTGACCGGCTGGCCAGAGTGGCTATTGCCGCGCCCCGTATGCCCATTTCCGGAAAACCGAAGTTGCCGTAGATAAAGCAGTAGTTGAGGCAGACGTTTATGACTATGGTGCTGGCGGACATGACCGTGCCTATAAAGCCGGTCTGCACGCTCTGAAGGGAGTACATCAGCAGGGCGGAGATGGAGAAGAGTATGTACGTCCAGCGGATTATCCGCAGATAATCGAGGCTCTCGGCCACCACCGCGTCCTCGTTGGTGAATATGCGCACCACCTGCTCCGGTATAATGGTGCAGGCAAGGAAAAACACCAGTCCCGAGGCTATGGAGACCTTTAAGCCCACGGAGATTATCTTCCTTATGGGCTCCGTCTCTCTTTTGCCCCAGTACTGGGCCCCTAAAACGGAGACGCCCACGCCTATGCCGGAAACCAGCATCAGAAGCACATACTGTATCTGATTTACCATGGCGGCGCCGGACATGGCCGTCTGGCTGTACGCCCCCAACATGAAGTTGTCGGCCACGTTCACCACCATGGCGAACAGCCGCTGCAGGGCGATGGTTATGAACAGGGGAAAGAACCTTTTGAACAGTACCCTTGTATCTTCGCTCAATCTCATTTTATACGTCCCATACAGTAAGAGATTTGAATTCCGCGCCCACGTAGTCCCGCAGGTCGACGGGGGAGAGGGTCATCATGAGGCCCCGGGCTCCGGCGGAGACGGTTATCTCGTCGAAGAGCTCCGCCGTTTCGTCTATATACGTGGGGTATTTCTTTTTCATGCCCACGGGGGAGCAGCCGCCCCGGATATAACCGGTCAGGGACAAAAGCTCCTTTACGTGGGTAAGCTCCACCCGCTTGTTGCCAGAGACGGCGGCGGCCTTTTTAAGGTCCAGCTCCTCCGCCACGGGTATGCAGAAGACGGTGACTCCGGTTTTGTCGCCCCGGGACACCAGGGTCTTGAACACCTGCTCGTGGGGCACCCCGATTATTTTTGCCGCCGAGACGCCGGTGAGATCAGCCTCGTCGTAATTGAATTCAGATGTACGGAAGGGGATCTTCGCCGCCTCCAGAAGGCGCATGGCGTTTGTTTTTACCATTTTTTGAACCTCGCGACAGGAAAATCGCTTGACAGATTTTCCAATAGTATTATAATAATAGAATACAGTGCAAAAAAGTGAAGAGGTGTCGTGATATGACCGCAACAGCGAAAAAAGAATTTCCCGCGTGGATCGTGCTTATGCTTATAGTTCTTGTGGCGGCGGTACTCGTCGTCCTTGTAAATTCCCTTACGGTGGACAGGATCGAGGCCATTAACCTCGCCAACGCCGAGCAGGCCAGAAGAAGCGTCATGAGCGCTGCCGACAG